>NZ_JBOZDP010000008.1:0-75749 GCF_051265835.1 Actinotignum inguinis
GCGCAGCGCCGCGCGGGGAACCCGCCCACTGCCCACTAAGCGCAATGCGTGGCGATATACTCGCGCACCGCTTCCGGATCGGCGGGAACCTGGGTTGCACGCTGCGGGAGGGCGAGCAGCCCGGCCAGGCGTTCCTCCAGGCCATCGGCCACATCCCCGACCGCTTCACGCACGGTATGCGCGAATTTCTCCGGGCGGGCGGTTTCCATGGCGAGCACCGGGACCGCGCCGTCGCTCAGGCGGCGGGCCACCGTGACCGCGTCCGCGGTATGCGGGTCAATGAGGATCCCGCTGGTCCGGTAGGTCCATTCAATAGCCGCCAGGCGGTCCGCATGGTGGGATGAGGAGGCCGCGAAACCGAATGTCTCCTCGAATTCCGGCAGATAATCGCGCATATCTAACGTCCCGGTGGCGCCCAGCTGTGCCCAGGCGGCCGGGAAATCCTCCCCCAGCACCTGCCAGATGAACCGCTCCACATTGGAGGCCTTGGAAATATCCATGGAGGGGCTGGAGGTGGCGAACGTGTGCTCGCGCGAGCGCGGGGTATAGCGCCCGGTGGTGAAGAATTCTTCCAGCACATTATTTTCGTTGGTGGCCAGTAGCAGGCGGCGGATGGGCAAGCCCATGCAGCGGGCCAGGTGACCGGCGTAAATATTGCCGAAGTTACCCGAGGGTACACAGAAATCCACCCGGGTAGCCCCGGCCCCGGCACCCGCCCCGCCGGCCCCGCTGGGAGCGGGAGTGGGCGCCGCGGCAGCGGCGGCGTCGTCGTTCAAAGCCTGCGAAAAAGTGCCATCGGTATAACGCAACCACGCCCAGAAGTAGTAAACGATCTGCGCGGCGATCCGCCCGAAGTTGATGGAATTGACCGCGCCGATGCGGTAGCGGGTTTTGAAATCGATATCCGAGCTGAGGGTTTTGACGATGTCTTGGCAGTCGTCGAAAACGCCATCGACAACGAGGTTGTGGATATTGGCGTCCTGGAGGGAATACATTTGGGCGCGCTGCACCGCGGACATGCGCCCGCGCGGGGAGAGCATGACCACCTGCACGCCCGGCTGGCCGCGGAAGGCGTATTCCGCCGAGGAGCCGGTATCCCCCGAGGTGGCGCCCAGGATGGTGAGTTCGCGCCCGGTGGCGGCCAGCACATAAGGAATGGCCTGGCCCAGGAATTGCATGGCGAGATCCTTGAACGCCATGGTGGGGCCTTCGGACAGGCCCACCAGCACCAGGGTGTTATCCACGCGGCGCAGCGGCACCCCGCCCGGGAAATTCTGCGGGCTATAGGCGGCCGCGGTGAGGCGCGCGAGGTCCGCGGTGGGAATATCGGTGGCGTACAGGCCAATAATCGCGGCGGCCAGCTCCGGGTAGCTCAGGGTGCGCCAGGCTTCGAGCTGGGCGGCGCTCACCCGCGGGATGCTGGCGGGCACCACCAGGCCGCCGTCCGGGGCCAGGCCGTCGAGCAGAATATCGGTGAAAGAAGCCGGTTCCATCCCGGAACGCGTGGAGATGAACTGCATGCTCGCCTTTCGCTGAGGGTGGGCGCGGGGAAGAAGGCCGCTCTCCCATCATAGTGGCTCCCGGCGCGCAGAACCTCGCGAACGGCTCTTCACATTCTCTTCACGAAGCCTCCAGGAAGTCTCCAGTAAGCTGAGAAAAGCTACTACCTATCAGAAATTTTCCCGAAGACGTGAAAGGTACCCGGTAGTGACCTTAGCTGGACGCGCGTGGCGTTACGTCGCCCGAAAACATATCCGTACCCTGCTTCTTTTCGTCATTATCACGGCGGTGGTGACCGTGCTGGTTTCGGCCGGGGCGGTGCGCACAGCATCGGCCGCCGCGGGCCGCGACGCGGAACGCACCCTGGGCTCCGGTTTCGTGCTCGAAAACTCCCCCTATAATTCCGGCACCCCGCGCGGGGGCGGCACCGTCAAACCCGCGGACGTGGAGCGGATCGCCGCCCTGCCCGGGGTGGATCGCTACACCGCGCGCCAGGATGTGACCGCGGATCTGGTGGGCGCCAAGGTGGCCCGGCTGGACCGCCAAGAATATGATGCCAAGCGCGAGGCGCAGCTCGGTAACGCGGTGAGCGTGCGCGGGGTGAGCGCCAGCGCTGATGAAACGAATATTCGCAGCGGCACCCTGGAGCTGGTGGCCGGGCGGCATATTACCCGCGAAGATAAAAATAAGGCGATTATTCACGAGGATTTGGCGCGGCTCAACGGCCTGACCGTGGGCTCGAAACTCACCCTGCGCGGAAACCCCTACGATTACGACAATACGAAGAAATCCACCGCGGAAGTCACCGTGGAAATCGTGGGGCTGGTGCGCGGGGATAATCCGCAGCCGGCCGCGCGCCGCCTCGAACTTTTCGCCAACGCGGTCTACACGGACCTCGCCACCACCCGCGCGCTCTACGCCTACACCCCGGAAACCGAGATCTACCAGGACACCACCTTCTTCGTGGCCGACGGCACCGATAGCGAAACGGTGATGAACGAGGCGCGCGGCCTGCCCATCGATTGGCGCAACTATCAACTCACCCGCACCTCCCAGCTGCTCACCGGGATTACCGGCGCGGTGGCCGGGGTGCAGAGCGTCATGACCGGCGCGATTATTACGACGGCGCTCCTTGCCCTTGCGCTTCTTAGCCTGGTGCTGGTGCTGTGGCTGCGCGAACGCCGCCGCGAAACCGGGGTGCTGCTCGCCATCGGCACCTCGAAAGCGAAGATTCTGGGCCAGTACCTGGTGGAGCTGCTCTTTATTACTATTCCGGCGGCGGCGTGCGGGGTGGCGCTCAGCACCGTGGTCGCCCAACGGGTGGGGACCAGCGTGCTGGCCTCGGTGAAGAAATCCGGGATGGAGGAGCTCACTTCGCAGGCGCCGCTCGGGGGCGGGGTGGACGTCACCACAGCCACGCGAACCTTGGATGATCTTGCGGTCCAGTTGAGCGCGGGTACGACGACGCTCGCTCTGGCCCTCACCCTCGCCGTGCTTATCGGGGCAACCGTGCTGGCGGCCCTCCCCATGCTGCGCACTTCCCCGCGCAAACTGCTGGTGAGTGCGGCATGAGTGGGGTAAGTCCCATGAGCGCGGGGACGCGCGCCGGACTCGCGCTGCGGCGCCGCCCGGTTCGCAATGTGCTGCTTTTCGTGGTTATTAGCGTGATTTTTACGGCGCTGGTGGCGCAGGCCGGGGTGCGCGGGGCCATGGGCCATCTGCGCACCGCCATTGATGCCCAGGTGGGAGCCGGGTTCGTGGCGAGCGCGCCAGCTGGTGCGCCCAGTGGGGCGGGTGATGCGGCCCCAAGCGATAGCCCACATACCAACCCCGGCGATAATCCGTTCACCCAAGCCGCGCCCACCCTGAGTCAGGCCCAGGCCAGTCAGCTCGCGGCGCTGCCCGGCGTGGCGAGCACTGCCACCGAGCAAGATATTCTGGCCACTCCGGTAGGCGCCCAGGCTGTGGACACCGCGGGTGGGGTGCAGTTGGATGCCGGCGTCATGGGCGCGGTGACGGTGACCGCGAGCTCCGATCCGGCACGTTTCCCGGCTTTCGCGGCCAAGCTCTACCGGCTCACGTCCGGACAGATGAACAGCGGCGCGGAACCGGGTGCCCTCATTCACCGTGATTTTGCCGAGGCGAATGGCTTGCAGGTCGGCGATGAGCTGCGGCTGCGCGGCCCGGCCGGTGAGGTCACCCGCCAGATCACCGGGATTTTCGACGGCACCACCCCGAATCCTTCGGGGCTGCCGGCGAGCGCGGCCGCGAATCGCATCCTCGTGGATAGCACGGCCGGCCGCGAGCTCAGCGGGGACGCGGGTGCCACCCGGGTACGGTGTTTCACCGCGAGCGCGAGCGAGTTACCCGCGAGCCTAGCCGCGGCCCGCACCGCGCTCCCCGATCTCACTTACGAGCACAATGCCGCGAGTTTCACCGGGGTGCTGCGCGCGGTGGATAGCGTGGAGGGGCTGCTGAGTGCGCTTCTCAGCGGTGCCTGCGCGGCCGGCGTGGTGATTGCCGCGGCGGTGTTGGCCCTGTGGGTGCGCGGGCGGATGCGGGAAATTGGGGTGCTGCTCTCGCTCGGGCAGCACCGCCGCGTGATTGCCGGCGGTTTCGCGCTTGAGTTGGGCGCGCTGGCGCTGGCTGGCGGCGTCGTCGCTATTCTTGCGGGGCGCCAGCTTACCGCGCTTGTGGGGCGGGCCGTTGTGGACGGTGCTGCGCCGGGCGCGCTGGCCGGTTTGCCTCCGGTAGCGGTGAGTGGCGCGGATATTGCGTGGGCGCTGGGTGTTGGCGCCGGGATTCTTGCCGTGGCGCTGGCTATTGCGCTGTTTCCGATTTTGCGCCGGTCTCCCCGGCAGATTCTTTCGTCACTGAGTTAGGAAAAATTATGAATGTTATGGAACTTGATCACGTGAGTTACAGCTACCCGGGTAGCGGCGCGAAGGTGCTGACCGATGTGTGCGCAGGTTTCGAGCCGGGCACGGTTACGGCGCTGCTGGGCGCTTCGGGGGCCGGGAAATCGACGCTGTTGAGTTTGCTGGCGGGTTTGGATACGCCCACGAAGGGCGCGGTGCTTTTTGAGGGCGTGGATATTGCGACGACGGGCTACGCCCATCACCGCCGTGCCCATATTTCGCTGGTGTTCCAAAATTACAATCTCATTGATTACTTGACTCCGCTGGAAAATGTGCGGCTGGTGGATCGGCGGGCGGATAGTTCCGTGCTGCTGGAGTTGGGTTTGAGTGAGGATGAGATTCACCGTAATGTGCTGCGGCTTTCTGGTGGGCAGCAGCAGCGGGTGGCGATTGCGCGGGCGCTGGCCTCACCCGCGCCGGTGATTCTTGCGGACGAGCCGACGGGGAATCTTGATGAGGATACCGCGCGCGGCGTGGTCCAGATTTTGCACGACGCCGCACATCTGCACGGCAAGTGCGTCATTCTTGTCACGCACTCCGCGGATATTGCCCGCGGCGCGGATCGCGTTCTCACGCTCTCCCACCGGCGCCTCACCGAGCCACGGGCGGGAGTGCGTTAGCCACAGCACTGCACTTCACCTGCGCGAAGATCCACGGGAGCCCAGGGTTTCTTGAAACGTGAGCGGGGGTCGAAAGTTATCGGCCCCCGCTCACTCTAATTATTTCGCTTCCAACAAACCTTAGTTGGCTTTCGATTTCCGATACAGGGCGATACCTGTTCCGAATACGGCAATCACCGCAATAAGTAAGCCACCTTCGAATCCGGTAGCCGGCAGCTTCTTATTGGGTTTTTCCACCTTCTTGATATTCGGAGTAGGTTTCGCGCTCGAGGTACCGCCGGGTTCGGAACTCGGAGTAGTGCTCGGATCCACACTCGGAACATCGCTAGGCTCAACACTCGGGTGAGCACTGGGGTCGATGCTCGGATCCGCGCTTGGTTCGACGCTCGGGGCACCACTAGGTTCACCACTGGGGTCCGCGCTCGGGCCACTACTGGGATCCGCGCTCGGCTCCACACTCGGGCTGCCGCTGGGCGAGGTGCTTGGAGTATTGCTCGGCTCCACACTCGGGGCACCGCTTGGTTCGACGCTTGGGCCACTACTGGGGTCGATGCTCGGTTTCACGCTTGGTTCGACACTCGGAGTAGCGCTCGGTTCCACACTGGGCTTATCACCCGGGTTCTTCACTTTCGTATTGGAAACCACCACAACTTTTTGCTTGAACTGCACCGGCACGACGGTGTCTTTTGCCTTGACGAAGCCTTCCGGAGCCTTGACTTCAACGAAGACATAGTTACCGCGCTTCAGCTCAAGTTTCACGCCTGTCGTACGATCCGGTAGATAGAGTTTGCCATCCGCGCCACTCACCAGGTTCTCCAGTTTTACGCCATCCCGATTAGTGGCAATATCACCCGGAGTTCCGTCGGATTTCGCTTTGTAGATGCTGAACACCGCACCTGCCAAAGCCTTACCCGTATCATCCTGCTTCACAAAGTCGATCAGTTGATAACCATCGGTCTCAGCAGTAATCCCCGGCGGTTTAAGCTCTTCGGGGTTGTATCCTTTACCCTTCGCTTCAACGTCACCGGGTTTGGATCCTTCGTATTTAATCGGAGTGCAATTCTGATGCACTTGCGGATCGCAGTTCGGAATCTCTTGAGCGTAATAGGACGCCTTATTGACATAAATAGGCCGCCCGTTTTTGCTGAGCATAACCGAATCATTAACAGGCTCAGCATCAAAGCCGATATTGAAGTATCCACCCCCGTCAAAGTACTTCGAGGAGTAATTCTTCACTCGCAGCATGAATCCTTTACCAACGACCTTATACAGGCCGCCAGCATCATCAATAAGCTTTTGTTCCTCAGCTGTGAGGGGCTCTCCTGCCGGTTTTTGCAGCAGAATATCTTTCGGTACGGTAGCGTTCGCCATGCTCATCATGCCTTGTTTCTTGGCTACGATGTCATAGCGATCCAAAGGGATGGGTTTTTCCTCAAACGCCGCAGTTCGGGAAGATACAGGATTTTCTGGCTCGGGTGTACGGAAGTAGATGTCATAAAGCCACATCTCCATGCGCTGCTCAGCGGGCTTTGTAGAATCTTTTACCCAATGCGGATTCGTTGCCCCGAGTTCAGCCAAGAAGGAATCTTTACCTCCCTGAGTTTTTTCGTCGTAAACGGCAACATTCCCGTGAAGAGCCATATTCACATCGGGCGTGTCGTAAATGATAAATTCATTATTCGGCCGCAACCTGGTACCAACTTGGATCTCAGAGTAGATATACGATTTATCGCCATCTACTTTCGAAGCACCCGTCTTCTCCAAAGAAGCCATATCCGGGAGTTTGACAACAGGCTTCTTTACCCGATAAGTAACCTGCTTCCCCGTCGACTTGCCGTCGACTGTAATGTCGTAAGCGACATCAACGTGGGTAACATCTGGGTTTTCCTCAAAATACGTGTCACGTACGCCTTTATCAACGTAGAACGGCATCTCAATTTGGGAAGTAACAAAATCTTCACTCACGTCAGTGAAAGTAAAGACTCCAATATGCCCAGCTTCAGTAGCCACATCAGCGAGTTTGGCACCGGTGACAGAATCTGTAATTTGAGTGACTGAATTGAAGTTGCCACTTATGCGCAACAAGTCCAAAGCGGGATCAATCGGGGTCAAACCAACCTTCAGGACATCCCCCGCATTAACAGTTGGATGCGCACCTTTCTTAGCCAACTTGAACTTGAGAGTTCCCGCCCATCCCGTAGTCGCACTAACTTCAGTGGTGGTTCCGATATGAGAGTTCACGGTCAAGTTGGAGTTACGGTTCATCCCGATGGAAGACTGATCAACCAATCCGGAAATGTCATTAGCGGCTGATGCCGTAGGAATAGCGATACCCGCCAATACAATCGCACCGGAAATCAAGGATGCGAAAAGCCCCCAAAGTTTGCGGTGTTTCATAAGCTCTCCCGTCTAAGGACGTCCCCCTATGGACATCCTTAACGAATCAATAGAATACGATAATGATAATTTCATTTATAGTATTCACTAAGATAAATACTTATCCATTTTGCAACATAATAACCGTGACATCGCCTCCGTTTCAATACACCAATCCCTAACTTTGAGCCCTGTTACGTTGCGGGATAACGTGTCCTGTAAGCCCGAAATAGATGCGGGCTTCGGTCGCGGTGAAAGAGAGCAATGCTTCATTGCCGAGTGGAGTGAATTCACCGCGGGTCGGCGTTATGTTATCGGCCTTGAGTAGCTCTGCGGCTACCGCGCGGCCAAGCATGACAGGAACGGAGTTTCCGATTTCTCTGAAGCCGTTCCACTTGGTTATGTGGAATCTGAACCAATCCGGGTAGCCGTGCAAACGTGCTGCTTCCCGTACTGTAATCACCCGAGGATGGACGGGGTCGAGCGTAATTCCTCAGATCTTGTGTGACACCACGCAGGATTGCCGCGTAGGGGCTTGGTTCCGAGTATTCAACGCTCTCCACCGAATCACTGGGCAGCAAACTCCTCAAAAGTATCTGCGTCGGGTAGAACTGCGAGAGCGTCGCTGACGCTGGGCCCCAGCGGGAGCAGGTTCCCTTCCGGAAGTGAACCATTGATACGGCGTGGTGTATACCGCGGACTCGGGTAGCTGGGGCGCTGGCGCAATTCCAGGACTAAACGGACAAATTCCTTGAGGAGGGAATTACGTTCATCATCCAAAGAGCGTTTGCCTATCAGTGAAATCCCTTGCAGGGTGGACCTCCCGCTACGAGGTGAATCTCTTGGTCCTGAATATTCGATTCGGAGCGGATCATTGCGCCGCTGACCTTACGCACGTCCACGCAGAATGTTTTGCCGTAGGGGAAATTAAATTCGTGGATGGCAGCGTGGATCGGATCGTACTCAACGGCCGCGGCAACGTCATACCCGGCTTGCTCCAGACCTAGGGAAAGTCCGCCGGCTCCCGAAAAGAGATCCACAGCAATGGGGCGACGACTGTTCTGTGACATGCTCGAAGCTTATTGGTGGCCAACGACAGAATTTTGGAGCAGAAGGAAGCCTCCATGAGCGTCTCCGTCCATGATATCCTGGCCATCGAAGACCCCGGAACGATCCCTAGCCTCGGCTAAATCGCCGGGGTTATGGCTTTCCAGGATCCGCGCATACGTCAAAATAGGACTCATAGACCGGGTTAGGAGGCGAAATGATTCAATCGCCACCGAGAAAAATCGGAAGAGGGCTAACAGTATCCCTAAGCGTCGTCGTTGCGTTATGTGGCTGTTCGAGCAGCGAAGCCACTTCACACTCGGAAAAGATAATAAACTGGACAAAGTACGAAGTCACAAATTCACACGAGCTGACCTTTACCGCTATCACGGGCGACCCCAAATGTTTCAAGTTACGTACCGTCGTCAAGGAAACTAATGGACGCATTGAGGTGGCAGTCATCGAGGGAACACCGCCGAATGCTCCGCAACACTGCACGGCTGTGGGGAGGGTCGAAAAGCTCATTGTTAAAACTGAAGCTCCAGCGCTAGATCTGGATGTCCGCGCTTTACCAGCAGAAGAAGTCCAGTTAAATCCCTGACTCCCCAAAAGCGGAATATTCCTCTACGGCAAGTACTGGCTCACATCCCAAGTTTTCTATGATCCAGGGTGGTATAGTCAGCCGTTAAAGACCCCGGAACGATCCCTAGCTTCGGCTAAATCGCCGGGGTTTCGTCTACCCTTTTCTCGTGAGGTCTGCAAGCCGCATGCGAAATGGATGTGTGTGGGTATTTACCAGCCAGAATGGTGGAGCTAAGGGGATTCGAACCCCTGACCTTCTCATTGCGAACGAGACGCGCTACCAACTGCGCCATAGCCCCAAAGACCTGATTAGTTTAGCACCCGAACGGCCCGGAATGAAATTTCGGGGAGTGGTTCCCATTACACCACTCCCCGATCTTCCCGTTTTCAGTTAGTACCCGCGGCGCGGCAACTCAGCCTTCAGCCAAGGCCACCCGGCCGACCACAGCTACGCGCGGCGCTTGCGCAGCAGCTCGTCCAGAGCCGCGCCACCCGCGAGGCCATCATGCGCAGGTGCAGCTGCCTGTGCGGGAGGCAATGCGGCTTCGGCCATCGATGCCGGCGTTGCTTGGCCAGCAGGCGCTGTCACAGCGGCTGCCTGCCCCACCGCAGCCTGAGCGGTACCTTGCGGAGCAGCTTGACCCGCCGGCACTGTGGAAGCCGCCGCACCTTGCGCCACAGCATCCACGAAAGTCACCCGCTCGCCAATCTCCTTGGGGCGGTAGGGCACCGGAGCTACCGGGGCTTCAGGAGCCTGGTAGGGCGCTACCGTGCGCTGTTGAATCTGCGGCTTGAGCGTATAGCTGGGCAGCTGGCGGCGCGGAACCGCTCCGGCCACGAAACGCTTGGGAAGTTTCTCCGCTTGTTCGCGTTGCGAACCGGCGATAGGAGCGAAATCTTCCGCGGCGATAATCCCTTGTTCAAGGGTCACCGAAATGCCGGAACGGCGCTTAGGCGCCCGCGCCCCCGCGTTCCGGCTCCGTGCTTTTCCCGGGTTCACCCCGGCTTCATATTCATCGGCGTTCGCGGCCTGAGCATCGCGAGCTTCACCAGCGCCACCGTCACGAGCATCGCCAGCAGCTTCAGCTTCACCTTCACCAGCTGCATCTGCGCCGCCGGTGGCCGCGGAGGCAGCCGTCGGCGTGGTAGCCGCGCTCCCACTCCCCGCGCTCGCGCTCTCCGCACTCCGGCTGAGATCAGCACTCCGCCCCAGATCCGCGCTGCGGCTCGCATCGGCCGTCAGCGCCCCGAGGTCGTCGCTTCCCAGGGCCGCGCTGGCCGCGCTCAAAGCCGAATGGGCGGAAGCCGCCGAGACCGCCGAACGCCCGGGGCGCGGGCGAGCCGGGCGGCGCGAATGGCGCTGCGCCCCGCGGGTCTTCCGGATACCAAGTTCCTCGGTGAGCTCGGCAATATCCTCGCGGTCCCGAGCGGTTGCTTTCCCCATTTCACTGAGGAGGTAGCCGAAGCCCGCCCCGTACAGCACCCCGATGCCCACAGCAACGTAGAAAATCCAACGGGGCATCGTCGTCGTAAAAGCAAGAGCGCCGAGCACCACAATAAGCAAGCCTAAAGCGCCCGCAACCACGAAACCGCGCTGCCGATTCGCTGCACGTTGGGAAATACGTGCTTTACGGCGCGCGCGTTCCCGCGCCAGGGTGCGCACATTACGCCCCGCGCTGGGTGGAAGAATATCGCGTTCGTCGTTCTCTGCCATGATGACCTCCGGCTTCCGGAAAAAAATGGCCCCGGTTGGCCCGCCAGTTTCCACGCCCGCCGTTCCGTCCGGCAGCGCGAGGGTGCGTAGCTGGGGTGAATAGCGTTCGTCGATGCGCACATCAGCGAGAATGACGCGCCGCCGATACACACCAGGGATGACATAGACCATGAGCAGCACAACCACTGCCATCAACGCGTATCCCTGGAATCCCACACAGCCACTTTAACCAATCGCGGGGCGCTCAGGCAGGGACGCGCCGTTACTTTCGTAGAGAGAATAACAACGGTGTGATTCGTGGGACGGATGGGGCTATTGAGCTGGGCTATCCCTTCAAGCTGGGCCTACCCGTTGAGAATCATGCACTCCAATTCGTCACCAATCCCCACGCTTTCCTGATCCGCGGGAACCACCGCGAGCCCGTTCGATTTCGCGAAATTCGCCAGGGAGAGCAGCTCCACATCCCCCACCGGGTCAAATTCGTAGCCGGCGCGCGGATCGCCGTACACCTGCACCCGCACGTAATCTTGCACGCCGGGCCGGGAGAGCAGCCCGCGCGCCGCCCGAGCCCGGATCGAGCGCGGGGTCACATGCTTGTAGCCGGCCATTTTCCGCAGCGAGGGGCGCACAAACACCTCGAAGCACACCAGCGCGGCCACCGGGTTGCCCGGAAGGCAGAACATGAGTGCCGAATTTGCGCCGTCGCCCCCGATGGTACCCACCCCGACGTGCCGGCCCGGATTCATAGCGACGGCGTCGAACCGCATCGAACCGAGCGGGGACAGGACCTCCTTGAGGGTATCTCCACCCCCGTAACTCAAACCGCCGGTGGTGAGGATAACGTCGGCGCGCAACAGCTGGTCCTCCAAAGACTCGCGCAACAGATGCCGGTCATCGGAAACCGCCGGTACACGGTACGCAACCGCCCCGGCGTTACGCACCGCGGTGGCAAGCGCGTGCGAATTCGCGTCGTAAATCTTTCCGTTACCCAAAGCTTTTCCGGGCGCCACCAGTTCATCGCCCACAGACATCACGACGACGCGCGGCGCCGGCCGCACCCGCACCCGGTCGCGCCCGGCCGCCGCCAGCAAGGCAATATGGCGCGCCCCAATACGGGTACCTTCCTCCAGAATCGTGGTGCCGGCCCGCAGGTCCTCGCCCTGCGCGCGCACATTCTCCCCGGGGGCCACGCGCGCCGTGATATCCACCTGCGCTTCCCCGTGATCCGTATCGATGAGGGGAACAACGGCGTCCGCGCCCGTGGGCATCCGCGCCCCGGAAGCAATGCGGGCCGCCGCGCCGGGAGTGTGGGCGATGCGGTCGGTGGTGACGGCGAAAATATCATCGGTCACCGGGAAATGCGCCGGGCGAGCTGGCTCGGCACCGAAAGTTTCGTCCGCGCGCACCGCGTACCCATCCAGGGCCGCCAGGTCGGTGTGAGGAACATCAACAGTCGCGACAACGTTTTCGGCAAGAATACAGCCCATCGCGTCGGCAAGCTCCACATCGAGAGCCTCCAAAGGCTGGGCGACCTTTAAGAATTCATCGAGTTGCTCGGCTACTGTTTTCACGTATTCCTCCTCGGTACACAGCACAGCGTACCGGTTTGGGGGCGTGCCGGCGCTCGCGCCGCGCGCACGGGCCCTGTTATTAGAGCACAACGGGCCTTGGCTCCGAGCCATAAGGGCCTTGCTCCTAGCGGTCATCCAGCACCTCGTGCCACACTGGTGCCATGACCGACCACACCATATCTCTTCCTGATGTCTCCGCGATGGCGGTGCCGGAAGCCAAACAAGCCTTGCGCGCAACGGTGCGCGCGGCTCGAGCTAAGCGCACACCCGCCGCCCGTGAGGAAGCCGAAGCCTGCTGGGTCACCACCGTGCTGGATTTCCTCGGCACCGCCACCACGGTTGCCGGCTATATTTCCGTCAATAACGAACCGGGCACCCGGGCGCTATGCGATGCCATTGTGGCCAGCGGGCGCACCCTCCTTGTGCCCAAGCTCGGCCCCGGGCTCACCCGCCAGTGGGCGCGCTACACCGGCGCGGACAATCTTACCGACCAGGCACCCGGCCGCCCGCCCGCACCCCGGGGCGAGGCCCTCGATTCCACGGTGTTGCGCGAGGTAGATGCCGCTTTTATCCCCGCGCTGCTCGTCAATCACGACGGCGTGCGCCTGGGCCAGGGCGGAGGCTGGTATGACCGCGTGCTCAAGCAGCTCGATAGCGCCACCCCGGTCGGCGCCCTGATATGGCCCGAAGAATACGTGCACACGCCCCTCCCCCACGATGAGATGGACGTGCCGGTACGCTACGTGCTCCTCCCCGAAACCGTGGTGGACCTGGGCGGACATTCTCCCCTGCACTAGGGGCACGGACCGCTGAACCGCGGGGCAGTTTGCGCCGGGCAACGCGCGGGGCGCCATACGCGAGGCGTGCCCGCGGGCGACTTCCCCGAGGGCACGTGTCACGCGCTAGAATAATGCGCCGTACGGCTTGTGCCGGCCGCTCCTCGGCTCGGCCACCGGCCCGGAAAGGAAGAACGTGCCTACCTACAGTTACCGTTGTGACAATTGCGGTCACCATTTTGATGCGCACCAGTCGATGACAGCCGCCGCCCTGGTCACGTGCCCGGAGTGCGGGAAAGACGCATTGCGGAAGGTAATGGCAGGGATTAGCGCAATCGTGTTCAAGGGTTCGGGTTTCTACCACAATGACTCGCGTTCTTCGGGTGGGAGCTCCACGCAGAACTAAGTACGACGGCGCAGCTCGGTTTATCCCCAGCTTCGCGAAACGCTGCCGGTATCCACAGGCGGGCCCACTTCTGGTTTGCGGCTGAGCATTCCTCGCTAGCCTCGAGCTATGACAGGTATCCACACGCGGCTGTGGCGGGCACGCCACCTGCTGCTGGCCGGGGTTGCCCTCCTGGCTTTTTTCACTATTCTTCAGGCGATTGAGCGCCGCTACCCGGAAACCGGGCAAGTGCTGGTCGCGCGCCGCAATCTAGCGGCCGGGCATGTGCTGAGCGGGCGTGATGTGGAGGCGCGCACCGTGGCCCGGGATCTTATTCCGGAGAATGCGCTTTCTTCGGAAGCTGAGGCCAGCGGGCAGCGCCTGGCCGCTAATATTCCGGCCGGGTATCCCCTGGCCCGCGGGGTGTTGCTCTCCCAAGAATTTTTACGCGATCCGCCCGCCGGGCACGTGGTGGTGGCGGTGCGGGTCGCTTCCGATGGGACCGGAAGCTTTATTGAGCCGGGTAATTTTATTGGCTTATATGCTCCGGCCCCAGAACACAGCACGGAGGCCGGAGCGGTTCGCGTGGTGGAACGAGCCGCGGTGGTGGGGATCGGCGAAGAAGAAAAGAACGCCGGCATGCTCTCCGAAGGTGTCACATATCGAGTGCTCTACCTGGTTGTTCGCGAAAAAGACGCTAATCTTATCGTGGGCTATGCTGCCGCGGATTCTTTGCGGGCAGTGCTGGTAGCCCCTCCATAGTTTCTGCCACCGGGGTGGTCCCGGTGGCGCTCCGCGCGAAAGGATGGAAGGTGCTCGCGGGTTTCAAGAAATTCATTATGCAGGGTAACGTCATGGACCTCGCCGTCGGTGTTATCGTCGGTGCGGCTTTCTCAGCCGTGGTGAAGTCCCTGACGGACCATATTCTCATGCCGCTTATCGCCGCGATTTTCGGGCAGCCGAATTTTGACGGTAATTTTGTGTGGCACCTGGGTGGGGGCGAAATCCAATTCGGGAGCTTCCTCACCGCGGTGGTCAATTTCTTCATCGTGGCTTTCGCGCTGTACTTCTTCCTGGTACTCCCCATGAATAAGATGCGTGAACGCCACGCCAAGCCGGCCGCGGAAGCCCCGGAAGATCCCCAGCTCATCCTCCTCAAGGAGATCCGTGATGAGCTGCGCGCCAAGCGCGACTAATCTGCGCGATTGATGTGCCCGACTAATCGGCGCGACTCATCGCTCGAATACGTGCGGTTCTGAACTCGCGCGGTTCTGAGCGGGTGCGGTGCTTCGCTGTTTTCCGGAGTCCGCTACCGCTTAGAGCTTGCCGATATTTAGAGCTTGCCGAAGTGGGGCGGGCGTTCGTCAAGAATGCTCTGTTCGTGAGCGGTGCGCGCCACGATATCCCGCGTGCGAATATCGCGTGCGGATACGGCCGCGTCCCGGGGTGCCACGGTGGTGGCCCCCGGGGCGCTCTTTTTTAACGCAGCTTTTTTGCTCGAGGCTTCCGTGCGCGGCAGCTCCGCTTGCCCCTCCCCGCGTGCGAGGCGCTGGAGAGCTTCGGCGGCATCCTTGAGTTCGCCGCTTTCCACCCGCCTGGCATCCACCTCGGAGAGGCGCACGACCGCCCGGTGGACGCGTGGTTGCCGCTGAGCGCAATCCCCCCGGCTGCTATCTGCCCCCTGGCCGCTATCTGCGGCCCGGCGGGTGTGTCCGGAATGTGCCTCGCTCACCACGGTCGCGCACCTAATCCTGGGCCAGGCCGGAGCGGCGCACCACGTTACCGAGCACCGCATCGGCCTGGGGCCCGCGGCGGCGAATATCAAGTTCGCTCCGCAGTTCTTCCACCAGCTGTTCCGAGCTACGAGCCACCCCATCGGAGGCAATCCAGGCCACCATGTCATCAAGCTGATCGTCCGAGTAGGCGGCCAGCGGCAATCCCGGCCGCACCGCGGGTTTCTTTCCGCGGGCTCGCCGCGATACTTCCGGATCCGGCGCGGAAGTTCCGGCCTGTGCACTGCCAGCCGCGTTACCCGGGGCCGGAGTGTGCGTACCTGAACTGTTATCCGCGCCGGCTTCACCCTGCTGAGCTTCCGCGCCTTCCGTGCTTTCCGCGTCAGCAACGCCCGGCATTCCGGCACCCGGCGCGCCCGATGCGCCAGCATCGCTACCAGCACCCGCCGCAGCAACATCCGCTTCATCCGCCACATCCGCGACGTCCGCCCCAAACGCGGGGGTATCTTCAGCCCGGTGGCGCGCGGCGGCCTCATCGCGGCGCACCACCCGCACGAGCGCTTCGATACGGTCCGCCTCGGCTTCCGGATCAAGGAAAATCGACGAGGAGAAGGTTTGGACCACCTTCCAGCCCAAATCCTCGAGCATCTCGACCCGGTAGCGGTCCCGGCGGCGCAGCGATGGTTCGGCAACGTAATCGGCGTCGTCGGTCAGAACAGCCACCCGCCAATCGCCTTCGTGTTCGGCAACAACCAGGGGGATGCGCAAGCCGGCGTCGTAGCCGTAGTAGAGGGCGGTGAAAAGCCCGCGCCCGCGCAGGCGCGCGGCCAGGTCGAAGAGCAGCGGGCTGGCCTTGGCCACGTCCTCGTCCGCCCCGATAAGTAGTTCTTCCCGGGCGGCCGTCTCCAGCAGGGTGGCTAGGAGCCGGGGCGCCGCCCCGGAAAGGTCATCCACGCCAATATCGCCGGGGCCCAGCGAAGAAATGACACTCATATAGCGGCTGGGAACCAGGAGTGCCTCGCTCAAGTAGCGCGCGCCTTCCGCTTCGGTGAGCGGGCCGAAAGTATGAAGCACCCGGCCGTGGACCGTCTTGCCGAAGCCCACCGAGAAAATAACCCGGTCGCGCCGCAGCCCGCTCGCACCGGTAATATCCACCACCGGTACCAGGCTGGCCGCGGATTCGCCCGCCTCGGCCAGCGCCGGGCTATTCGCGATGGTACGTTCCACCGCCGCGCGCACGTGCACGGCATGCAAACGCGAAATTGTAATAACCGCGAGGGATTCTTCCGGGCGGGTGAGGAGGTGATCCACCACCGCATCCACCACCGCATCCACTTCCGCGCTGGGAGCTTCCACCATCCCGGTATTCGGGGAGGGGACCCCGCGCCCGTCCACCACCTGCAGGCGGTCCGCCCGGCGCACCCGCCCCGCCGGAGCGGCGCGGTCGGCGTCGTCGTACCCGAGGGTGCGCAAGCAGGCGAGGGCAAGATCATCGTGATGCGCACGGAACGTGGGAAGTTCGCACACCGGAAGCGCATCGGCCAGGGCCGCGAGCGCGCTATCCGCACCCGCCCGCGCCACCTCACCGAGGACGACGAGCTGCGAACCGCGCGCCATGAGGGCGACCACCGCGGCGAGCGGAACATCCTCGATGCCGTCCAGAATCACCACATCCGCCCAGGGCAGGGTGGGGATGAGCTCCGGGACCAGAGCCGGGGGCACCACCCATACGGGGCGGGCCGCCTGGACCAGCGCAGTTGCCGAAGCGGCCACGTCGGCCAGCGCGCTCACGCCGGCGCGGGCCAGGTAGCGGTCCACCGCCACGGTTTCTTCGCGCTGCTTGCGGGCCACCGATTGCATATGGGTAATTGCGGCGCGCAGCACCGGCCCGGGCAGGCTCTCCACGTGTTCGCGATCCAGGTCCCGCACCGTGTGCACGAGCATGGCCAGCTGCTGCGGGCCGGCCTGGGCCAGCACGGTATTCCGAGCGATGAGCTGCTCGAACACAGAGTTGGTGTAGGCCAGGTCGAGTTCGGCGGCCACTGCTTCCCCGCTCACTTCGCGGCGGGCCATATCGCGGGCGAAATCGCCCAGGCCGCTGTCCTCGAGGTCGTGGAGCAGGTCGATGCGGCGCGGCTGGGAATCAAGCACCCGGCGCTGGGAGACCAGGGTGCGCACCAGGGCCAGCACGTTTTCGATGGGTTCGCGGCGCAGGCCGGCACGGTGCGGAAGGAATTCTTCGAGTTCGCGCACCTGCCCGTCCACTTCCGCGGCGGTGGCCCGGATCATCGTCATGCCCTCGGGGAGGGTGGGCCAATCACTTTCCGCGCTGTAGCGGCGCCAAATATCACGCTGGCGCGCCACTTCGCTCAGGGCCGCGTGCATATCCGCCACCCGGATCCCGGGGCGCACAAAATCGCGGGCCTGCTTGGTCAGGGCGCGGCGCTGGGCACGTTTCATGCTTTCGCCGTGTTCGGCGCGCCATTCATCACTCGCCGTGGCGATCACCATATCGGCAACTGAGCGCTCATACACGGCGGGTTTGAAGACCTCGAGGGTATCGGCGATCCCTTCGAGCATCTTGATTTGTTCCATCCACTGGGCCAGGGTCTTCGGGCGGGCTAGGCCGGTTTCCCCGGCCACGCGCTGGGATTGCTCCATAACCAGGGGAAGGGTTTCGGTGGCCATGCGGGTCACGGTGGAGAAGGCGCGGGCGGCGTCGTCCTCCGTGCGCACCTGCGCGCGCAACCATTCCGAATTCCCGCCCCCGCTAAAAGCCCCGGCGCGGCTCGCTTCCGCCAGCCGTTCGAGCACCGCCTCGCGATCCTCACGCACCCGGGCCGCGGCGGTGGCATCCAGGCGCACCTTCGTGGCCGGCCCCTGGGGCTGGGCGGCAAGCTCAGCCAGATGTTCAAGCACGTCATATACCGAGGTATTCCACACCGGATCGACGGCGTGCAGGGCATTCACGTAGCCGCGCAGGCTGCGGCGCGCCGCCTTGAGATCGCGGCGCACGGCCAGGGTACGTTCTTCGTCGATCTGCGGGAACTTTTGGCGCAGGCCCTGGCGCAGCCGCAAAGCCGCGCCGTTAATATCAGAAAGATCAATGAGCAGTTCACCCACGCCGAGCTCACCGGCCCGCGCGGTCACCGCGGCGCGCCGCGCCCGGGTGCCGGGAATATAGAGGACGGACCGGCTGGATGCGGCTGCGTCCGCGGCAATCGCGACCAGGGTGGTCACGTCCGCACTTCCCGGCGGGGTATCGATCACGACGTCGCGGCCAGTTGCCACGGCTTCCACCGCGGCAAGTTCGGCCACATCCAAATCGCCCACCCCGCGTTCACCTTCGGGGGCCCGGTCGCGTTTTTCGGCCGGTGGGAGCGGAGCACTGGTGAGCTGGTGGGTTCCGCGATCCCCGGCAATCGCCGCGAGCACCCCGGAACGAATCATGACCGGGCGCAACAGCTCCGCGTCGGTAATCGCGCGCGCAGCCGGATCGGCAAACATCCCCAGCAGCACCTGGGGGCGGTAAGAAGCCCCGGGCAGGTAGAGATGCGATAGACGCCGCACCCGGGTAATGAGTTCATCTTCGGTGGCTCGCTCAACCCGGGTGAGCTGGGCCAATTCGCGCACCGGGGCGCCGTGCTGGCGCAGCGCGCTCACAATATCCGGATTGACGGACAGGGCCGGGGTGGTTTGGATAAGGGCATCGGTGCCTACATCCTCCACCTGCAGCAGGCGGTACACAATCGGCACGCTCACTTCGCGCACCTGCCGGGTTTCTTCACTGTTGGGAGCGGCGGCTTGCGCGGCGGTGTTATCCGCTGGGCTGGTTTGCGCGGTGCTTTGCCCGGCAGCCTTCTCCGCGCAGGCCCGCATCGCTTCCGGGTCGAGCTTGAGTTCGCCGGTGTCCTCATAGCCGGGTTCCAGCTCGTCACTGGGCCGGCGCGGCGGGAGCTCCGTCCACGTCAGGTTGCCGCTGGCCAGCTGAATCGGGGCGTACCCGTATTCTTCCGCGGCGCGCGCCACCTGGTCCCGCAGGGTTCGCCAGGTAGCGAGGGCCTCCTGCTGGCTGCGCTCCTCGCGAATAAGCGAAGTGAGGCGGGTGGGCGCCCCGGAAGAAAACTGCGCGCCCCCGGTCGGGTGCGGATGGGTGAGATCGATGCACACCCGCGCGGCCACATTCTCCGCCGCGCGCTCGGCCCGCGCGGCCAGCTCCTCCTGCCAGGCCGCATAGGCCCGCGACACGAGATCTTCGCGCTGCGGAGCGGGAAGCGGCGCGGGATGTTCCTCCGCTTCCGCTCCACTACTGTCACTTTCAGTTCCGTGTTGCACAGCTGCGGTTTCCGAGGCGCCGTGCGCTGCGACGCCGCTAGCGCCGGCCTGCGGTGCCTGCTGAGCTGGAGTGGCGGAGTTTCCGGCGGCTTCCGCGCTGGCGGCGGACTCGGCAGGGGCCGGGGCCGGTGAGGAAACGACGGGCGTATCCTGCCCGGGTTCCGCGGGGTCACGGTCGCCCGCGGGCAGCGCGGCGGCCTCGGGAACCGCGGCGGTATCACGAGAAAGAGATTCACGAGCCGAATGCCGGCGAGATGAGCGTCTGAAGAGAGGAGTCACAACCTTAACGCTACTCAGGTCCGGCGTAAAAGTCCCTATGCGCGCCGCAATAAGCCAAAAATTACGGCCTTATTCCGCCACCGGCGTGGAAGGCTGGGGCATGCTAGCGGCACGCGCGGAAGAATCCGCAGTGGGGAACGACGACGCCTCCTCGGCCGGGCGCAATCCCGGCCACAGAGGGAGCTCCTGGAGCTGGCCGCCCACGTGCCGGATAAGCAGCTGCGGGGCGGGTTCGGAATCGGGCGCAGAGCCCGGTGCCGGGGCGCCGGCTCCCGCGGCGCCAATAACCGGCAGGCCAGCAAGCCCTGGATCCGCGCGATCAACTACGGTCAGCTGGGAGGCATAGCAACGCAGCGCTGCCACCACAGTGGCTTCATGAGCCCGGGCGTTGCGGTAGCACCATCCGGATTGCCCGGGAGTGGACGCCAGCTCGAGTACCGGAATTCCGCTCACCCGGCCTAGGGCGCGAGCCAGGCGATGCACGCGGATGTGGTCGGGATGGCCGTAGCTTGCTGCGGCGTCGTACCCAATAATGACGGTGGGCCGCACGTGCGCGAGGAGTGCCTGCGCATCTGCGATTTCTTCGCTCAGGTCCGCGCGGGAAAAGGCGCGCGGTCCGGCGCTGGGCGCGGGGCCGGCGACCCCGGGGGCAATCCAAGCCATCCCGGAATCGCGGTAGCGGCGCGGCGCGGCGCCGGGGGCGAGGGCGGGCGGGGTGCCGAGCCAGAAGCCGTCCGTGACCCCGAGGATGGCGCGCGCTCGGGTAATTTCCGCTTCGCGCCGGGCAACGAGTTCGGCCTCCCCCGCCCCTGCGGGCAGGGTTCCGGGGACCGCTTCGCCTTCTTCGCCGCGCGTGCAGGTGAGAATGCTGACGCGGTGCCCGGCGGCGGTGAGAAGCGCGGTGAGGCCGCCGGCTTGGATCGCTTCGTCGTCCGGGTGGGCGTGGAGGAAAAGGGTGCGGGCGAAGAGCGGGTCGCCAGGGCCCCAGGTGTAGGGGGCTGCGTTGGTACCCGCGCTGGCCTGGTTGCTAGTGCGGGCGTTGGTGTGCGCGTTGGTTCCGCCGGCGGTGCTCATGCGTGCCTCCCGAGTTTGCGGTAGGCAGCGGCGTAATCGCGCGCGACCGCGTCCCAGGTGCGCGATTCGGCGAAAGCGCGCCCCGCGGCGCCGTGCCGGGCCCGCAAAGCCGGATCGTCCAGGTAGGCCCGCACCGCGCCGGCCCATTCGCGCGGCTCGCGGCTGTGGCACAGGGTGCCCGTCACGCCACCGTGCACCGATTCGGGGATCCCGGAGGAATCCCAGGCCACCACGGGGATGCCGCAGGCGGCCGCTTCCACGTTGATAATCCCGAAAGTTTCCGAGAAAGAGGGGTTGAGGAGGAGCTGCGCGTGGGCGAGGAAGGCCGCGAGGCCGGCGCGTGGGAGCGGCCCGATGAAGCGGACGTCGCTTTCCATTCCCGTTTCGGTTACGACGGCGCGCAAGTGGTCCTCGTAGCCGGCGAAGTCATCGGAGGCCGCCCCGGCAATGACGAGGAGCGGGCGGGTGCCAGCGGGTAGCTCCGCGAGCGCGCGAATCGCTAAATCCGGGGCTTTCAGGGGTTGGAGGCGGGCGGCGAAGAAAACGTAGTCCCGCCCGCCGGTCACCTCGGTGACGCAGTCGGGAGCGGCGGGCGCTGGGGCCGGTGAGGCGGCAAAGAGTCCGCCGGCGCGGGCCGGGTGGAACATCTCAATATCCACGCCCGGATACACGATCTCGACCGGACAGGGCGGGGTGCCGTAGCGCTGGGCGATCATCTCTTTTTCCGCTTGGGATACCGCAATAATGAGGTCTGATTCGCGCACGCAGCGCGCCTCGCCGGGCACCCGCCCGGAGGATTCCGCGGGTTCGCCGTCGGCAAGATTTTGGCCTTCCCGCGCAGCTACCGAATGGAAGGACTGCACGTGCGGGCGCCCGGTTTCCTGGGCGACGGGCAGGCAGGCCACGCCCGCGAACCAGTGGTGGGAGTGGATAAGATCGACGCCGCTGCCATGCTCGGCCATCCACCGGCGGAATTCTACCGTGAAGGGAGCGATGAGGCCATCGGTGTGGCTTTTCGCCACGGGGTGGCGCGGGCCGGCCGGCAAGAAGAATGCACGCACGCCCGGCATGACCTCATGCATATAGGGCTGGCCGGGTTTGCTGGCGCGAGTGACTAGATCGACCCGGTGCCCGGCACGAGCCAGGGCCTGTGCGGTATTGGTCACCACCACGTTGAGGCCGCCGGCATCGGCGGAGCCGGGAGTGGCCAGTGGGGAGGTATGCACCGAGGTCATAGCGATATGGAGCGGGGCAGGCGCGTCGTCGTTCCTATCCGGTTCTTGTGCGTGGTGCGTATTTCCCAAGGTCATTCCCCCAGCCTACCCGGGAATTACGCCCCAAAGGTACATGCGCTTTTACGTGGAGGCGAGGATGCTCAACAGTTCCCCGACTCGACTCGATGGATTCAGCCCCACCTCT
The DNA here is from genome assembly GCF_051265835.1 of Actinotignum inguinis. Taxonomy (NCBI): domain Bacteria; kingdom Bacillati; phylum Actinomycetota; class Actinomycetes; order Actinomycetales; family Actinomycetaceae; genus Actinotignum; species Actinotignum inguinis. The sequence goes on from NZ_JBOZDP010000008.1 coordinate 22,330, forward strand.
CCGTTCTGTTTATCCGCACTTTTCGCTCTCTCGTATGCATCTCGCCACGACTCAACCGGAAAAGTGCTAGGTACGCTCTTACCATCAAGGTGGGGAAAGAGTTTCTTCTCAAGCTCACCTGGGCGTACGTGTGCGAAATGATCCGCAATATGCCACCACAACCAGATCTCGAAACACGGATTCGAGACGAAAACTTCGAAACCTTGTTCTTGAGCTTCCTTCACGACAGCCTGCAGCGTTGGATGCTGGTCAGTATCCATGACAAGACAAATATGCTGATACTTTCCCGAGTGCCCGGCGATGGACATAGCTTTATCTAATACTCGCTTAGGTTCGCCTCCACCGGACACAATTTTGAGAGTAACTGCCCGATTGTCACGTATCAGCTGCTGGAACAAGCCGAAGTACTCGACCTCTGTTACTGAGCCTTCGGTAACAATCAGGTAGCTCTCACGCAGACGCCGTTGGGGACGTTTTCTAGCCATCGCTGTGACCGCCGATCATTTTCCGGAACAGCCAGGGTTCAAGTAACGGCGTAGCGCCTAAACGGCCCGACATGTACAGGCTGGCCATATCAGTGCCGGGCTTCACGTCAGGGAAATCGGCCACGGAGAACAGATCTGTAGCGCCGTCATTATTTTTTTCCGTCAGCCATACCTGTCCCGGCATCAAGTCGGTACCAGATTCGTGCGAGAGGAAATAAGGGTTATGGCTCGTGAAAATGATCTGACCACCATTGGCATTCAGCTCTGGATCTTGGAAAGCAGCAATGAGCTCAGTTGCCAGCATTGGATGCAAACTCGCGTCAATCTCATCCACGCACACAACTTTTCCTGTACGCAAAGCTTCGACAGCTAAACTCCCTAACGCGAGCCAGGATGTGGTACCGAGGGATTCTTGTTCAGCGGCAAAGGTGATTGAATCCTTCGCACCCTTATGGGAAAAACGCAGAGCTAAAGCGAATTGTTTAACTAGTTCAGCCGTGATTTCCTCATCCTGGTGTTCCTCAGGAATCAGCTTCTTGAACATATCCAGTAATTCTGGCGGAAATTCCCTCGACTCAACGCTAATATCGTCAATCCCCACATCAGCGACCTTTGCCAAACTGGCATAGAGCCGCCGCTTGGCAATATTTTTAGAAAGGTCGCTAGTGAGCTTATGAACCTGCAGATCATAATCGGAGTTACCCACGCGATACATGAGTAATTCTCTGCCGATTATGCGTGCGAGGTCGCCTAAAACCTTGGCATCAAGAACAGCGGCACGCGAAAGAACCAGCTCACGGGGTGAAACCTCATTGATCTTCCCCACCCGCGTGGGGTGCACCTTATGCCCGCGCGCGTCCCGATCAATAAGCGTTGTGGCGCGAGTTGAGTAATAGGCTAGTAATTCTTCCCGAACAATCACCCTCTCATTGAGCGTGAAGCTATAGACGTAGCGAATACCATCCGTCACGAAATCAATCCATAGCGTGGTATCCGCGTTCCGTTTTTCCGGGTCCAGTGCAAAAGGAGGCACGGGCAACTTATCGGCGCTGGCCCACGAGCGTGCCGAGTTGTAAACGGCGTCTCGGATGAAGTTAAGTGCCTCCAGCACGGTGCTCTTGCCCGAAGCATTTGCCCCGTAAATAGCCGCGCATGGCCACACGTGCTCACGCCACGATTCACCTTTGGGTGGAATGTTATGCCGCAACGAAGGGCGGAGGAGGGACAGCTCCCATTCATCACGCAAACTTCTAAAGTTAGCACCGCCAACACCGAGGAGTATCATACCAACCATTCTAATGTCGAAATACATGCAAATACAGAACAAATATGCATTTTGCGCATTTTCAGACATGAAATGCCTAGCGAAACTGTTTCAGAGTTCAATCGCAGAGTGGGGCTATAGGCCGCAGAGTGGACTAGTGCCGGTAGCCGACCTGAACACACGAAAAATCCCGCGTCACAGGCAGACCTATGACGCGGGATATCCCACTGTGCCCCCGAAAGGATTCGAACCTTCGACCTACCGCTTAGGAGGCGGTCGCTCTTCCCCTGAGCTACGAGGGCGGGCCCACCGCCGACCGTTCATCCGAACGACGGTAGGAATAAGATAACCGTTCCAGGTTACTCTGCGTGGTACCGTGGGCGCCACTTACGATTACATGCCCCGATACTTACCGCTCACAGGCCCAGTTACCGCGCCGAAGGATCGGGCACATCCCAGGGCACATTAGTATCCGGAACGTGGAGGTTCTTGGTGGCGTGGGTCGGCACCACGAGCACCGGCGATTGGGTGCCGAGGAGCAGCGTGTGGCTAGTGGAGCCAAAGAGCAGTCCGGTAATTCCGCCGCGGCCGCGCGCTCCCACGACCACCAGGTCCACGGAGCTAGAGAATTCCGCCATGATTTCTGCCGCGGAGCCTTCCACCGCGTAGCAGCGCACCTGCACGGTTTCATCCCCGCGCAGCACTTCGGCCACGGTTTCTTCCAGGCCCAGGCGGGTGTCATCCAGAATTTCGCGGGTCATATCCCCGCCGGGAAGTAGGCCGCCCCCGGCGCGCGTCACCGACACCGCGTTAATTGCGGAGACCTGCGCGCCCCAGCGCCCGGCCATCCGCACCGCCAAATTCAGCGCGTATTTCGATTCCTGTGAGCCATCCACTCCCACCACAATGTGGCGGATCGGCAGGCGCCGCGAATGCTGGAGCGGCACCACGGCAACCGGGCAGTACGCCTTGGAAACAATCGCGCCGGCCACCACACCCAGCTGGTCAATATCCGCGGTATCCGCCCCGGAATACCCGACTACCAGCCGGGAAGCGGTTTTGGATTCTGCCAGGAGCAGCTCCACCGGATCCCCGGGCAGCGCCACCGCGGTGGCTTCCACGCCCGCCAGGCCGGCCACGCCTTCCTGGGCGAGCGCCTCTCGCGCGATACTCATGGCGCTCTCATAGGAGCCGCGCGGATCGGGGCCTTCCTGGTAGCAGGTGAGGGCCCGCAGGGTGGCATTGCGGCTCACGGCCACGTGCGCGCCCCACACAAGTGCTGCGCGCGATTCGGGGGAGCCATCCACCCCAACGACCACGGAATTCTCATGCTGGTACATCGTTACCTCCGTTGCCCATTCTCCCACGGGCCCGCCCCGGGGTGGAACTGTGCGTAAAATACGAACGCCGCCGGGAGCTCCGACGGCGTTCGCACATAATTCTTCTCAAACCTCGCGGCAGGCGCGCTTTAGGAAACGCGGATCACGATGGGGGTATCACCGCACCACGAGTCCGGGCCCACCCGGGTACCCATGCTCGGGTTCCACGCGGCCACATTCTTGCCGTTGCCCAGCGAGATCGCCACGTGGCCGGGCCAGTAGAGGATGTCACCGGGCTGGGCTTCCGCGTAGGAAACCTGGCGGCCCACCGAGAGCACCGAGGTGGTGTACCCGCCGATGGCAACGCCGTGCTGGGCGTAGACCCAGCGCACGAAGCCGATGCAATCCCACCCGGAGGGGGTGGTGCCAGCCCACACATAGGGCGAGCCAACGCCGCTGAGGGCGGTATCAAGAACGGAGGAGCCGATGGCGCTGGGCGCGGCTTCTACTTCCACGCCAATGCCCGCGGCGGCGGGAGCGGCATCGTTATCAGAGGAGGCGGTGGCGGTTTCAGCCGCGGCGGTGGTGGCGCTGGCGGCCGGGGCAGCAACTTCAATAGCCGGAGCTGCGGATTGAATGTTGATCTGCTCGATCTTCCATTCCGAGGTGGCGCTCGTGGTGCCGGCGATGCCAGCGGCAACGTCCTGCGCGTGCGGGTTGGACAGCGCCGCCTTGGCGGGCGCCGCCGCGGTATCAGCTGCCGCATTCGGAACGAGCAGTGCTGCTGCGCCGCCCACAACGAGAGCTGCGGTGAGACCACGTACTGCGGGGTTCGCCAGGTTATGAGCCTGCGACCGCGTATCAAGAGCGTGGCGTCCGGTCATGGGATGATCTCCTACAAAACTTTCCTGCGCGCCCCGAGGGGCACTTTCGGTACGTCCATTAGCGTAACGATTAGGCAACGAATTGTCACGTTTATGTAACAAGTGGCACAGGAGGGCCGTTATCATCCCAAAACGGCGAACTCCCGGCCTTTCCTCCACTTTTTTCGCGTGATACCAGGCTTTTCCCAGCACCCGTTTATAACGTTTTGATATACTTTTTCGCGGCTTACGTCACGCTGAGGTGACGAACTGTGGTGGAGACCACGGGCACGACGACGCCGCACTACCGCTCCGCCAGGCCGATAATCCAGCTTTCATTGCCACCGAAGACAGGCCGGGCGCCCGGAACTCACCGCTGCCACCCGGACGTCACCACCGCCACTCGAGGCGCATCGCCTCCAGCCCGGCCGCCTCAGGCGTGCACGAGGAGGTGTTTGCGAATCCAGTCAGTCAGGGGAAGAACTCCGCTTGCCCCGTGGGCGAGGATATCGCCGTCGTCCTCAACACTGATAGTCACCGCAGCATTGGGTTTAATGCCGGCCGCGGCCATGGCTTCGAGGAGGTCGTCGTCGGTTTGCACCACTTCGCCGATGCGCGCAATGGTGACCTTCCCGCCGTTCGGGTTACGTTCCAGGTAATCCGCCACGGCGAGTAGGCCGGTGCGCGCGGCAATATCCGCGCCGGGGCCCATAGAATTTTCCGCGGGAATCGGGTTGCCGAAAGGATCGTGGCTGAGTTCGTAGCCCTGCTCGCCCAGCACGTGGGAAATGCGTTCTTCCAGTTCGCGGGACATCACGTGCTCCCAGCGGCAGGCTTCGGCATGCACGTGCTCCCAGGGCATCCCGAGCACGTGGAGGAGGAAACACTCGGCTACCCGGTGCTTGCGCATCACGCTGGTGGCGATGCGGCGGCCTTCGTCGGTGAGCACGATGGCACGGTCGGTATCCAGGTACATCATGCCGTCGCGTTCCAGGCGCGCCACAGTTTCCGAGACGGTGGGTTTGGATTGGCTCAGGCGCTCTACGAGCCGGGCGCGCAGCGGAACGATTCCTTCTTCTTCGAGTTCGTAGACCGCTTTGAGGTACATCTCGCGGGTATCAACAAGGTCATCACTCATCGCGCGTCTCCTTCGTCTCTGCGGCGGGGGCGGCATCCGGGTGCCCGCCCGCATCCGGTTCCTCATGCGTATCTTGCCATTCTAAGCTGCCCGCGCGCTGCGGGGAATGCCCAGTTTCCGAGCCGCGAGCGACGCTCTCGTGCGACTCGCTATCGCGCGCTGCGCTTTCTTGCGGCTCGCTATCGTGAGCTGCGCTCTCGCCCGGCGCGCTTTCGTTCGGTTCCGTTTCCTGCACCGCGGCGGCCGATGCCTCACTCGACCGCAGCTCGCTATCGTGCGCTTCGTCCTCCGGTTCGAAAAGATCGGCTTCGACTTCGTCGTGGTCCTCCGCGGTGAAGCTTTGCCCGCTATCCGTCTGCCCGGTGCGGTTGGCCCGCAGCTGGGCTTCGCGCTCCTCATTTTCATGTTCGAGCGGCCCGAGGATCTCCAGCTGGAAGGGGTGGCGCACCCGGTAATGCACTTCCACATCCCATTTGCGCCGGCCCCACAGGTAGGCACCCACGGTGGCCACCAGGCAGCCAATCGCGCCGATGCCCACGCCCCAGCGCGCCCCGGCCGCCCCGGAAATACCGCCGACCACCAGCGAACCAATCGGGGTCACGCCCTGGTTAACCGTCTGGTAGAGGGAGACCACGCGCCCGCGCATCTGCGGAGAAGTAGACATCTGCACCGCGGCATTGGCAGCGGTGAGCATGATGAGCATGAAGAAACCTACCGGCACCAGGGTGAGGGTGTAGATCAGCAGATTCGGGGCCAGCGCATTCGCGGTCACCGCAATACCCATGGCCACGCCCGCTCCCACCACGGAACGTACCCGCGGTTGCTTGGTGCGCCGCGCCCCCACCACGGCACCGGATAGCGAACCCACCGCCACCATGGAGGAAACGATGCCGAATTGGGTGGAGTCGGCGTGGAATTCCATGGTGGACATGGACACCGTGGTGAGCGGGGTATTCATGGCCAGGCAGGACACCGCCCCCACCACCGCGAAAATCACGAGGAGGTCGGAACGGTTGCCCACGTAGCGCAGGCCGTCAATCGTTCCCTGAATCGCGGAAACTTTCTTTTCCGGCCGCGGCGCCGGATGAAATTCCTCCGGGCGCATAAGGGCCAGCGCAATAAGGGTGGCCCCGAACATGATGCCGTTAATAATGAAGACCCAACCGGTGCCGATCACCCCGATAAGCAAACCGCCCAGCGCCGGCCCGATGAGGCGCGCAATATTAAAGGACATGGAGTTCAGGCCCACGGCGTTAGGCAGCCAGCGCGGGGGCACCAATTCGGAAATAAAAACGAGGCGCGGCGGATTATCGAAAGATTGAATCACCCCGATGGCCAGGGCGAAGAGGCAGACCACCAGCACATTCGCCCAGCCCAGCAGCACCAGCACCCCCAGGGCCACCGCGGTGAGCAGCATCCCGAATTGGGTGAGGACCACCATTTTGCGTTTATCGAGGCGGTCAGCGAGCGCGCCGGCCAGCGGCATAATAAAAGGAATGGGGACGAATTGCAGCGCTGTCACAATACCCACGGCAAAAGCATCATTATTGGTGAGGTCGCTCATGACGAGCCAGTTCTGGGCGGTGCGCTGCATCCACCCGCCGGTATTGGCGACCAACGAGGCAGCGAACCAAATAGCGTAGTTGCGGTATTTCAAACTGGCGAATGTACGCCCCACTAAATCCTGCCCCCTGCGGAAAAATCCGATAACTATAGCGGCCGACGGGCGCGGCGGGCTCGTAGCTGCGCTATCTGCGGTGAGTTTATCACGCACGGCCAGGCAAAGCTCGCCTTTGTCTCACCGGCGAAAATAGTACGACGACGCACGGCGGGGCCGCCCCGGGGAGGGGCGGGCCCGCCGTGATTGAGCTGGCAGCCGAAGTGCTTAGCCGAGCAGGAGTTTCTGAATCGGGTCAAGCAGGAAGTAGATCACGAAGGCAACGAGCGTGCCCCACATGAGCGGGTGAACCTTGCGGGCCTTGCCGGCCGCCACCGCCATAATGACGTAGGCGATGAAGCCCACCCCGATGCCTACCGTAATGGAGTAGGAGAAGGGCATGAGGGCAACGGTGAGGAAGGCCGGGATCCCCACGCTCAGGTCGTCCCAGTCGATCTCGGTGACCTGCTGCATCATGAGGAAGCCCACCGCGACCAGCGCGGGAGCGGCCGCTTCGGAAGGAACCAGGGTCACGAGGGGTGCGAAGAAAATAGAGAGCAGGAAGAGGGCGCCGGTGGTCACCGATGCGAGGCCGGTGCGCGCACCGTCAGCTACGCCCGTCGTCGACTCAACAAACGAGGTGTTCGAGGATACGCCACCCATACCGCCGGCCAGCGCCGCGAGGGAATCGAGGAGCAGGATGCGGGAGGTGTGGTAGGGCATGCCATCTTCGTCGAGCAGGTCACCTTCGGAAGCGACCGCGACCATGGTGCCCATGGTGTCGAAGAAATCGGCGAGCATAACGGAGAAGGCCAGCACCACCACGGAAATAACGCCGAGCTTCTGGAAGGGCCCCACCACGGAGAAGCATCCGAGGGTGGAGAAGTCCGGGATTTGCACCGGGGAGCCGTTGAGGGCGGGCGCCCCGCCGTTCCAACCGGTCACGTCACCACCGGCCACGCTTCCGGGCTTGGCAATAACATTGACGATCACGGCCGCGACGGTCGAGGACACGATGCCGATGAGGAGCGCGCCGGGCACCCCGCGCAGCAGGCAGATCGCGGTGAGGAAGAGGCCGAATACAAAGACGGCCAGCGGCCAGGAAGCGATGGAGCCGTTGATCCCGAAGGACATGATGGTGCCTTCGCCGGGGCGGATGAGGCCGGCGTTGACCAGCCCGACCAGCGTGATGAAGAGCCCCAGGCCCACAGAAATGGCGGTGCGCAGGAACTTCGGCACCGCCCGGAAAATGGCTTCACGCAGGCCCGTCACCACGAGCAGCGTGATGACGATACCTTCAATAACGATAATTCCCATACCGTCAGCCCAGGTCATGCCGGGCATCTGCACGATGACTACGCCGACGATGGTATTGAGGCCCAGCCCGGCCGCCATTGCGAGCGGGAAATTGGCGATGACGCCGGTGAGCAGCGTCATAAGGCCGGCCACGATGGCGGTGCCGGCCGCGATGGCCGGGAGGTTCGGGCCGTCGGTGCCGCCGCCCAGGTAGGCGCCGGTGGAATCCGGACCCGACAGGATAATGGGGTTAAGAACCAGAATGTAGGCCATGGCCACGAAGGTGACCAGCCCGCCGCGCAATTCGCGGGCCACGGTGGTCCCGCGTTCGCGCAGCCGGAAAAAATCCCGCTTCGGCTCGGAGGTTGTGCTGTGGTTCGTCTCGACGTGCGTGGAAGTTACGCTCACGAAGATCTCCTCGGTAGTCGTGCGGTCCGTTATGCGCTGGCGAGCGCGTGATCCGCAAGATTGACGGGCGGTCCTGACCGCCACCGGCACCCATTCTTGAACTGCGGTCACCACCCACGCAAGGAGCGTCTCATTATTTGGACGCTTTTTCGCCCTTTTTGTCTCACATTTTGAGACGCGCGCGGGGTGTGGTGGAGAAATGGCGCGGTGGCGCGGTTTTCCGCCCCTTCACCTCCCGCGTGAGTCCGGCCACGCAGACTCCGTACCAGACCTCGCCGCGATGCGAATACCAGCGCGCCCGGCCCGGGTTGTTACGGAACAGATGCGACGACGACGTCGCCAAACCCGCGGACCGCTAATTCTCCATCACAGTGCGGCACGAAAACCGCCTGCCCGGAGTTGAGCGGTTCACGCCGGCCCCCGGCGAAGACTTCCACCGCGCCTTCCAGGCAGACCACGGTGCGCGGACCGCGCGAGCGCAGCTTTTCAATGGTGGTGGCATCGCGCAGGTGAACCACCGAGAGTTCAAAATCGTCCACCGGAACATAGAAAGTGGAGACCGCTTCGCTCATATGCTCGGGGGCGATGCGGATGGGCGGGACTGCGGCGTCGTCCATAATCCGCAGCAATTCGGCCACGTCCACGTGTTTCGGGGTGAGGCCGGCGCGCAGCACGTTATCGGAGGCCGCCATGATTTCCACCGCGGTTCCGGACAGGTAAGCGTGGACCGTCCCGGCGGGGATAAAGAGGGCTTCTCCGGGGCGTAAGGTCACCGGATTCATGAGGAGGGAGGCCACCACTCCCGGGTCGCCGGGATAGTGCTGGGCCAGGGTTTCCACAATGCGGTCCGCGCGCGGGGAGGGCGAGGCGCCGCGCTCCAGGCGGGCGGCGCAGGCGGCTACCACCTGCTGAATTTGTTCAGGTGCCGGGCGGGTGCCCGCGGACAGGAGATCGGCAAAGACCGCTCCTACCCCCCGTTCTTCCACGAGGGCGGCGAGCCGGTTCGTGAGGGGCAGGCCGAGGCCGCCGAGTACTTCGGCGATGCGCCGCGGGGTGCGCAGCCCGCAGATCGCCTCGAAAGGCGTGAGGGCGTAGGCCAGTTCCGGTTTGTGATTGCGATCCCGGTAGGAGCGGTGGGGTGCGGTGCGGGAAATTCCGGCGGCTTCTTCCCGCTCGAAGCCGGCGCGGGCCTGCTCGAGGGAGGGGTGAACCTGGAGGGAGAGCGGCTGGTGCGGGGCAATAAGTTTGAGCAAATACGGTAATTCGCCCCCGTGCCGGCGGGCCACATCCGCGCCGAGCATCTCCTCGGGAGCCCGGGTAATCAGATCACGCAGGCTCGGCCCGCCGGGCGCTACCAGGGTGGCGGATTCTTCTGGGCGCTCTGGGGTGCGCGGGCCTCGCGCCGGGCCGGCCCGGCGCCGCGAACGCCGCCGCCCGCGTACCCCGCGCAGCGCGGCGCGCCCGGGCTCGTTCGCCTCCGATTCGCGCCCGATCCGGTGTTCCCCGGTCGGTGCGGACGGGTAGAGCTGGGCCAGGTCGAAAAGCGGGGCATCCTGGGCAGCGATCACCTGAGCGGAATCATCAGGGTGTGCGCCGAGCCAGATTTCCGCCACCCGGGTTTCCGCCGGCGCATAGCCGAAGAGCGCGGGAAGCGCGCTCGTGCCGCCCCACGCATAGTCCCTGGCTCGCCCCTGAATCCGCATCACCGCTGCTCCCGCTTTAGCTCAGGGCGCCGGTGGCCTGGTAGCGCCGCCCGCGCGATCCGCGCACCACGGTGCGCTCGCGCCCGCGGCGAATGACCGGAGCCACGCCATTGGCCGGGGCCGCAGTTGGGGCCGCAGCTGTGGCCTCAGCCCGGGCGGGTTCTTTGGTGTCCGGTGCTGCTGCCGGGGAGGCAGCGTCCGTTTCTACCGCGCCAGTTTCGCTTTCCACGCCCGCGATCTTGCGCCGCACCCGGCGCCGCCGCCCGCTGCGCTCGGCCCGCTCGGCCTTCTCCGCGGCGGCCGCCCGCGCCGATTCCTTACGTTCCTTTTCCGAGGCAGCCCGCGCCTGCGCTTTTTCCGTTTCCAGCTTGGCCAGCCGTTCGCTCCACGGCACCCAGCGCGGAGCCAGCAAAGCACCCGCCCCGGGCAGCATCTCAATCTCATTAAAGGTCACAGCGCGAGCCCGGCTCGCCCGGCTCACCGTAATACTCCAGTACCAGCCGTGATACCCCGGATGGGTACAGGTAAAGAGGTAGGACACCACCCGGGTATCCTCCGCGAGGAATCCCGCGTACTCCCCCACGAAACGTTCGGCCACGGCCTCGATCAGGGTTGCCCGCGCTTCGTCAACCGCCGCGGCAATCACCCGATCTTCGGGCAGGCCGGGCTGCGGCTCCACCCGCTTATCATCCGGGGTCACCGCCACGTTTTCATCAACGCGATCCTCCGGGCGCGCCACATCCGCACCCTCATCCGCATGACCTTCTACCCGCACCTCGGGGAAGTGCAATTCCGGGGCTTCAGCCCCCGCACCCCCCGCGCATTCTTCTTTTTCTTCATTCTTAGGCATCAAAATCATCGGCAACCGCGCGCAAGGCGCGCGCGATCTGCCCTCCCCCTTCCGGGTAGCGGCCGCGCCGAAGCTGGGTGGAGGCCCCGTCCAGAAGCCGAATGAGATCTTCCACGATCACCACCGTTTCTTCCGGGGAACGCCTATTCTTCCGCGCGAGCGATTCAAGTTTGGTTATCGGTTCGACATTGAGTGCTTGCGGGCCGCGGCGCGTATCGGCAAGCCCGAAGGACACCCGCTGACCCTTGCGCGGCGTGAGCCCTTCCGGGAGGGCCGAGGAGGGCAGGAAGACCTGCGCACCGTCCTCATCGCTGACAATAAAGCCGAAGCCCTTAGCGGCGTCGAAAAACTTAACCTTTCCGGTTGGCACAACACTCTCATTTCTAGCAAAAACGCTTCGCACACGGTCGGGCGAAGCACCAGCGTCATTCTACCAGCGCCCCCGCGGGAACAGGCAACGCTACCGGCTGAACGCCCCCGGCCCCTTTTCCCATCCCGCTCCCAGAATGCTGTGGTTAAATTGTGCTGTCCACCACGTAAGGGGCAGGCCCGGTGCCGCACCGGGCGCACGGAAGGTTGAAGTTATGGGGATCGTACGCCGGATAGCTGGAACACTCGCGCTCGCGGGCGCGCTGCTTTTCTCCGGCCCGCTGGCCGCCGCGGAAGAACCCCTCTCCAGCGTTGATCCGGTCACCGATCAGGCCCAGGTTCTCTCCGCCAGCGAAGAAGAGCAGCTACGCACCTCCCTCAATCGCCTCCAAGATGAGACGGATTACGCGGTGCGTTTCGTTTTTGTTAATAGGTTCGACGGCGCAGGCGCCGACCAGTGGCCCATCGAAACATTCAACCGGGCCGGGCTGTCCAGCGATGCCACCCTCATCGCGGTAGCCGTGGATAGCCGCCAGCTGGGCTACGCCTACGGCCGCGCGAGTTTTTCCGCTTCCGATCTGGATAAGGCTTTTACCGCGGAGGTGCGCAACGCCTACCGGGAGGGCCGCTGGCTGGAAGGTTCCCTCGCCTACACCCGGGAGCTGGCGCAGGGCGAAAAAACGGATTGGGCCAGTTTGGCGCTCGGGGGCGGCGCCGTCGTCGTTATTATCGGGGCCATTGTGTTCGTGCGCGCGCGGAAACGCAAGCAGGCGGAACATAAAACTCGTGAAGATCTGGCCGCTCTCGGCAAACGTGCCGCCGCGGCGCTTTTAGCGACGGACGACGGCGTTCGCAGTGCCGCCGCGGAACTCAATTTCGCGCGGGCGCAATTCGGGGTGAATTCGGTGCGCGGATTTGACCAGGCATTGGCGCAGGCACAGCAGTATCTCCAGGAAGCTTTCAACCAGCGTCAGCTTTTGGATGACGATATTCCGGATACCCCGGAGCAGGTGCACGCCTATAACACCGCGATTCTGGAGCTCACAGAAAAGGCGCAGCGGGCTATTACCGAACAGGAAGAAGAATTCGCGCGGCTGCGGGATTTGGCGGCCAATGTGGAAGAGGCCGCGGCGCGAGTGCGCGAGGGCGCGGCGGATATTCGCGCCAATCTTCCCAACGCCACCCGGCAATTGGATTCCTTGGCGGCCACCTACGGGGAGGATGCGGTGGCGAGTTTCCGCACCTACCCGGCGGATATTGAAGCTTTGCTGGCCGGGGCGGATGATGCGCTCGGGCAGGTCGATCAGCTGCTCGGCACGGGTGAACGCAACCAGGCCGTGCCTTTTGTGCGCATCGCCGAACAAGCCCTGGATGAGGCCGCGGAACGCTACCGCGCTATTTCCAACGTCCAAGAATCTGTCAATCGGGCTTTTGCCCAGCTAGGTGAACATATCTCCTCGATTTCCGCGGATATCGCGGATGCCCACCGCATCGGCGGCGGGAATGCCCAGGTGGGGGCCGCGCGGGATCGGGCGGCGGCGCTGGTGGAGAAATATCGCGGGGAGCGGGTGGATCCGCTCGCCGGAATCCGCGAGCTCACCGAGGCGGAAAATGCGCTGGACGCGGCTCTTGCCCCGGCTCGGGATGCGGAGGAAAACTACCGGCGCCAGGTGGCCGGGCTGGAGCGGGATCGCCAGCGGGCCCAGGCGGCGGTGCAGCGGGCGGAGGCGATGGTCTCGCAGAACCGCTGGAGCACCGGGAATGAGGCGCGCGCCCCGCTGGAGGCGGCTCGCACCGCGCTCCAAGCCGGGGATACCAGCGATGACCTAGCCAAGCGCCGCGATTATTACGCGCGGGCTGAATCCTATGCCCAGCGCGCCACAGATGCGGTGCAGGAGGCGATGTCCGCCCGCGCTGCGGGAGGTTTCGGCGGAAACGGCGGCAACGGCGGCGGGGACGTGGGCAGCCTGCTACTCGGCATGTTCCTCGGCTCGCTGACCAGCGGCGGATCCCGCCACAATTCCGGCTGGGGTTCGGGCTGGGGTTCCGGTTTTGGCGGCGAACGCTCCAGCGGATTCGGCGGGGGCTTCGGCGGTTTCGGAGGCGGCTCCGGCGGGGGCTTCGGCGGATTTGGCGGCGGGGGCGCCGCGGGAGGAGGGAGCCGTTCGTTCTAACACCGGTGGCCGCGTGCGTCCGTTGATCGCGCCCCGCCCGGATACTATCTATCCAGTACATCACCCCATTCCTACTCGATAACACAGAGAAAGGCTGATCATGGCTGAAAAACAAACAATCCTCGGACGCATTACCCAGCTCGCGAAGGCGAATATTAACGCGCTCCTTGACCGCGCGGAAGACCCGCAGAAAATGCTCGACCAGATGGTGCGCGATTACAAGAATTCCATCGCGGAAGCCGAAGATGCCGTGGCGCTGACCGTGGGCAATCTGCGCCTGGCGCAATCCGATTACAACGAGGACGTCAAGGCCGCGCGCGACTGGGGCCAGAAGGCCATCGCCTCCTCCCGCCGCGCCGATGAGATGCGCGCCAAGGGCGATGAAGCGGGTGCGAACCACTGGGATGACCTGGCAAAAGTGGCGCTGAGCAAGCAGATCCAGTACGAGCGCGAAGCCAAGGATGCCGAACCCATGCTCGCCTCCCAGGAAAAGGTGGTGGAGCAGCTCAAGTCCGGGCTCACCCAGATGAAGGAAAAGCTCACCGAGCTCAAGAATAAGCGTGACACCCTGGTGGCGCGCCAGAAGTCCGCCGAGGCGCAAAGCCAGGTGCAGGATGCCATCTCCTCGATCAACGTGCTTGATCCCACCAGCGAGCTGGCCCGTTTCGAAGACCGGGTCCGCCGCCAGGAAGCCCTGGCGCAGGGCAAGGCCGAAGTTGCCTCCCTGAGCTTGGCCGATCAATTCGCCGAATTGGAGGATCATTCCGACGACGCAGAAATCGAAGCGCGCCTAGCTGCCCTCAAGAGTGGCCAAGAACCCGCGCAACTCGAGGGCCGGGATTTCTCCAGCTACTAAAGCGCAAGGCTCGCCGACGCGGAGAAATCTCCCGCACCGGGCACGGGCGCGAGCCCGATGCACCTATGTGCCCCGAACTCCGCGTGGCTTCCCGGGCCGGGGTGGCGGTGCCACCCCGGCCCGCGGCGTCGTCGTTCCACCTCTACCGCTCCCACCGCTTTGCTTTCGCTTCCCGCAAACTTTCAGGAAGCTTCCAGATACCTCGAGTTTCCTTAACGTCATGACGCCTACCGAGCACACTCCCGAAGCGGCCATCCTCGTTGTTGATGATGAGCCCTCGATTCGTGAACTTCTTTCCGTTTCTCTCCGGTTCGCCGGATTCGATGTGTACACCGCCGCCGATGGCGCGGAAGCCCTCGCTCACCAGCAAAATCAGCATCTGGACCTGGCCGTCCTCGATATTATGATGCCGGGCATGGATGGCTTTGAGGTACTGCGCCGCCTGCGCGAACGTGATCACGATCTGCCCGTGCTGTTCCTCACCGCCCGCGATGATGTGAAAGACAAGGTCCAGGGCTTGACAGTGGGCGGGGATGATTACATCACCAAGCCGTTCTCCCTGGAGGAAGTGGTGGCTCGGATCCGCGCGGTGCTGCGGCGCACCAGCCCTGAGGAAACCGAATCGGCGGTACTGCGCTACGCGGACCTGGAAATGAACGAAGATTCCTATGAGGTCACCCGCGCCGGCCGGCCGGTGGAACTCTCCCCCACCGAATTCAAGCTGCTGCGCTACCTTATTATTAATGCCGAGCGGGTGGTTTCTAAATCTCAGATCCTCGACCATGTATGGGATTACAACTGGCAGGGCGAGATCTCCATCGTGGAATCCTATATTTCCTATTTGCGGCGCAAAATTGATTCCCCGGAAGCGCTGGGGATTACCGACCCGGAGGAGGCACGCAATCTTGTGCCGCTCATCCACACTCGCCGTGGCATCGGCTACGTTCTGCGTGCTTCCAAATAGCATTCGGTTATGACCCAACGTCACGATCCGTTCCCTGCGGAAAGCGCTCACACCCGCCGCGACGGAATTTTCCGGCGCGCGCTGCGGCCGGCCCGCACCCTGGCCGGCCGCCTCATTATTGCCTTCGTTATTCTGGTGGGCACCGCGGCAACCTTTTTGGGTTTCGCTTCGGTCACCCTCCTCAAGCAATACCTGGTCTCCACAATCGACCAGGATTTGACCACGAATGCGCGTTCGGTGGAACGAATGTTCCTCCAGGAAATGCCCGGCGCCAGCCAGTCCTCCCTCAACCTTTCCGATTTCTTCGTGCGGGTCAATTGGGGTATTGCCGGGCAGCGAGACGTGACCACCTACGAGCTCCCTAACCCGGGGGCCGTGGAAGAATTCGGTTACCCGCGCGAACTTGAGCGTATTGCCAGCTTGGGTTCCGAAGAGCCCGTGACGGTTCCTTCCACCCTGTACGGCTCGGATTGGCGGGTGCTCGTGCACCCCATTAGCCCGACGTCCACCGGCGGCCTCATTACCGGGAATATTATTATTGCCCAGCCGCTCGGCCCTATCGAATTTACAATTGCGCGGCTGCGTCTTATTTTCGTGCTCGCCGGGCTCGCGACCGTGCTGGCCGCCGGGCTTGCCGTTACCGGCCTGGTGTCACGTACCTTGCGATCCCTGCGTGATATCGAGGCGGCCACGCATACCATCGCGGAAGGGCACCTGGCCGAACGCGTCCCGCACGGTGAGGACGACGACGAAGTTGGGATGCTCGCTAACTCTATTAACGTTATGCTCGCCCAAATCGAGCATGCCTTCGCGGAAAAAGAGCGCTCGGAAGCAAAAATGCGGCGCTTCGTTTCGGACGCCTCCCACGAATTACGCACCCCGCTGGCCACCGTGCGCGGGTATTCCGAGCTGTACCGCCTGGGCGGGGTTCCCCCCGAGCGGGTCCCCGAGGCAATGGAACGGGTGGAATCGGAAGCCAACCGGATGGCCGGGCTGGTGGAGGATCTGCTCCAACTGGCCCGCTTGGACGAAAACCGGCCCCTTAATCTTGATTGCGTCAATCTGGCCAAACTGGCCGATAACGCCATCCTTGATTTCCGGGTGCGAGCCCCGCAGCGCACCGCCACGGTGGTCGCTTTGGATGGGAGCACCCCGCCGCCCGAGGTGGTGGAGGTGCACGGGGATGCGGATCGTATCACCCAGGTGATCGCCAATTTGCTGTCGAATGTGCTCGCGCACGCCCCGGAAGCCAGCCCAGTGGAAGTGGCGGTGGGCATCGCGGAGGGCCAGCCCACTATCGAAGTGCGCGATCACGGCCCGGGTATTTCCGAGGCGGATTCCCAGCGCATTTTTGAGCGGTTCTACCGCCCGGACTATTCACGTTCGCGCGAATCGGGGGGCTCCGGGCTGGGCCTTGCCATTGTTGCCGCCATTATGGCCGCGCATCACGGCACCGCCCGGGCGCTCACCACCCCCGGTGGCGGGCTCACGGTGCAGCTCACCTTCCCCGCACCGAGCGAACCGTGCCAGAGCCCCGATGCGCTCGCGCCCGCGAAACCGGGCGGGAAGGAATAGGCGGGCTACTCAGCTGCCGGCGGATCAAAGGGGCTGGCTCCTTCCGGGGTGAGCGGATGCGCGCTCTTCTGCTCGAGCATCATCTCAATAGCGGTGAATACCCGGCCCATAAAATCAGCCGGGTCTTCCTCCGGCAGCCCGTACATGGGCCGGCCAATAAACAAAAACACTTCGCCGCGGAACTTCGGGAGCACCGCCCCCACCGGCATGACCTCGTGCCCGCCAGACATGGCGATAGGAACAATAGGAACATTGAAACGCTGCGCGAGGGCCGCGGCGCCCGCCTTGGGGGTGCCGAGCTTCCCGGTACGCGAGCGGGTCCCTTCCGGGAAAATCAGAATCGGAACACCCGCGGCCAGCAGGCGGCCCGTCATCCCCTTGGCGCGCCCGGGCTGATATTCGGAGCCGGCTTTCCCGGTGGGTTTTTTACCACGCTCAATGGGATAGGTATTAAAGAACAGCGAAGTGAGATTAGAAATGCCACGGCGGCGATAAAAATAATCCGCGGCCGCGCCGGTTGCTAAGCGCTCAGTGAGTTTATCGGGAAGCAGCGAGAAAATCATCGGGGCATCCAGGTGCGAAGAATGATTTGGCACCAGGATAAACGCGCCGTCCAAGTTCTCAATATTTTCTTCCCCCAGCACGGTAGGTCGAAGAATCGTGGACATGACCGGTTTCGTCAGGGCGCGGCGCACCCGATGCCGGCGGCGGGCCTTGGACTCATCCAGATACGGATCAATCGGTTCGAGCTCGCTCACCCGCGGTCCGCCTTTCGCCCACTGCCATTAATTTTCCTTGCCACCCAGTTTACCGCGCAGCGCGGGCCTTTCTCCGCCAGGAAACCAATGATCTTGTAGCGCACGGTCGGCGTGCAGCGGACTTTTCCGCGCGCGGCCGCGGCGAGTGCGGCCCGCGCCACCGTATCGGGCTCCAGCCATAGCACATCGGGAACCCCGGAGCGTTTCCCGCCCGAGTTGCGGTGGAAATCCGAACGTACCCAGCCGGGTAGCACCGCGGTAACCGTCACCCCGCTGCCGTGCAGCTCCACCGCCAGCGATTCGGACCAGACCCGCACAAAAGATTTGAGGGCCGCGTAAGCACCCATGGGAACGAAGCTCTGCACCGAGGCAATATTAATGAGGGCGCCCTTCCCCCGCGCGGCCATCGCCGCGGTGGCCGCCGCACCGATCCGCACCGGCGCGCCCGCCATGAGGGCAGCCGCCGCGTCAATCCGGTCCATATCCCCGTCCACGAGGCTCTCATACAGGCCAGCCCCGGCATTATTGATAACCACATCAACGGCATTGTCACGCAGATAATCGCATAGGCGTGCGACGTCGTTCCCCACGCCCAGATCGCAACACATCGTTTCGCATTCCACGCCCCGCGCCCGGAATTTTTCAGCCACGGCGCCTAGGCGTTGCGCCCCGCGCGCCACCAGGACCAGCGCGTATCCGCGGGCGGCGAGCTGGCGGGCGAAGGCGAGCCCAATGCCGGAACTTCCCCCGGTCACCAGTGCCCGGGGCCGGCCAGCTGCGTGCGAGGCGGAAAAGGCTGCGTCAGATATCACGTCTCTACGTTAGTGCACCGGCCGCGCCCGTGCACCCCGCCGGCCCGGTTATCGCGTTCAGCTGGGCGAAAAGTGGCAGGCCCGGGGAACTCTCCGCCCGCGTCCACGCGCCGCGCCGCACTCCCCCGGGGCGGGCGCGCCCCGCACAAAGACCCACATGTTCCCCACCCGGGCCTGGGCATGATTAGAATCAGTTGCGTTTGAGTGCGGAGGGCGACGTGCGTCGTCGTCCCCTGGCGAAAAGTTCGCCGCGGGTGCGCACCACGGTGGGAGGAAATATGTCCGTTCCTTCGTGGCTGCCGGTTTCTTTCGAGAAGGCAGTGACGGGGCTGGGGGCGACCGCGTCCAGCGCGGAGATTCAGGAGACGTGTACCTCGGTGCTGGCGCGCTGGTCGGAACCGGATCGTATCTTCCACGATATTCACCACCTCACGGCCATGCTCGCCAATGTGGAAAAACTCATTAACGAAACGCATCACCCGGATACCGTGCGGCTTGCGGCCTGGTACCACGGCGTGGTTTTTTCGACGTCGCGCTACCGCGTCTACACGAAACGCGGCGGTGAAGATGAACTGCTTTCGGCGCGCACGGCTGAAAATGAGCTGACGAACCTCGGCATCGCGCCGGAAACCGCGCGCCGGGTGGCCGAGCTGATTTGGGGGATGAAGGCGCCGGCGCTCACCGCAATGCCGGTGATGGGGCGTGCCCCGGCCACCAGCCTGGGGACCGCCGAACAGGATATTGACATTATGGTGCTGCGTGATGCACACCTGGCGATTTTGGCTTCGTCCCCGCAGAGCTACCGGCGCTATACCCAGGCGATTCGCGAAGAATACCCGCATATTCCCGACGAGAGTTTCTGGCGCGGGCGCGAGAAAATCGTTGCGAAGCTGCTCGAGCGCAAGCATTTGTTTTATACGCCCGAGGGGCAAAAATGGGAGGACGCGGCGCGTCAGAATTTGCAGGCGGAGGCCGCGAAATTGCGCAAGCGCCTGGCCGAGCCGGAGCCGGGTACGGGCGGGCCGCGCGCCGCGGATACGGCGCACGCTGCGGACAGGCCGCGGCCTGCGGATACGGTGCCCCCGATGGATGCGTCCGGGACTGCTGAAGGCGCGCGAACAGTAGATGCCGCGCGAACCGTGGACGTGACACGCCCGGCAAACGTAACGCGCCCGGGGGACGCGAATGTAGGTACGACGACGCTCACCGGGCTCGCCACTCCCTCCGCACCAACCGCGCCGGCCGGGGCGGATGCCTATCGCGATGCCCGCACCGAAACTTCTACTTTGGAAGCGGTGGAGGCACGGATTCCGGAAGAGGATGCCGGCGAGGTGACGCGGGTGCTGCCCACCGGGCCGGCCGCCGAGCCGAGCGAGCAGCAGCTGAGCGCAGAACAGCTTCGCAAGCGCCAGCGTGAAGAGGTCTCCCAGGCCACCCTCAATAAGATTAATGCGCGCCGGCGGGCGGCGGAGAAGGAACGCGATGAGGCCATCGCGCTGGCGGAGAATATTGATTCCCCGCTCGCGGATCGTGCCCAGGCGGAAGTGTGGAAGGAAAAGGAACGCGAAAGCACGCCTCGGCGTACCCCGCGCTATACGGAGAGCATCCCGCCGCTGATCGAAGACGATCCGGAAGGCGATATTGTGGCCCGGCCCGCCGATCCCTCCCCCACGCACGGCATCGAGCGCGAACCGGATATGTAGCCGCGGCCGTGGCGGTCAAGTGCAGCAGACCCGGCGCACCACGCCGAAGCGGCACACCGCGGCCGTCCTCGTATGCCCGGCCGGATACCACAAAGGTGGCGCGCCCTCCTCTCGGAAAGCGCGCCACCCGACAACTACCAGATCACGCTGGCAGCACTATTACTTCTTGGCGTCAGCTACAGCTGAACCTAGCGGTTTAGTACATGCCGCCCATGCCGCCGTCACCCTGCGCGGCCGGAGCCGGCGGTTCGGGCTTGTCCGCCACCACGGCTTCGGTGGTGAGGAACAGGCCGGCAATGGAGGCCGCGTTCTGCAGCGCCGAGCGGGTCACCTTGACCGGATCCATAACGCCCGCCTCCATGAGGTTGACGTATTCGCCGGTAGCCGCGTTGAGGCCCTCGCCCTTGGGGAGGTTGCGGACCTTCTCGGCCACCACGCCGCCCTCGAGGCCGGCATTGCTGGCGATCTGCTTGAGCGGAGCTTCGATAGCGTAACGCACGATAGCCGCGCCGGTCGCTTCGTCGCCCTCGAGCTTGAGGTCGGCGAAAGCTTCCTTACCGGCCTGGATAAGGGCCACGCCACCACCGGCGACGGTGCCTTCTTCCACGGCCGCCTTGGCGTTGCGCACGGCGTCCTCGATGCGGTGCTTGCGTTCCTTGAGTTCAACCTCGGTAGCCGCACCGGCCTTGATGATCGCCACGCCACCGGCGAGCTTGGCCAGGCGCTCCTGGAGCTTCTCGGTGTCGTATTCGGAGGTGGAGTTTTCGATCTGGGTGCGGATCTGGGAAACGCGCCCGTCGATCTGCTCCTGGTCGCCAGCGCCGTCCACGATGGTGGTGTTTTCCTTGGTGACAACCACCTTGCGGGCGCGGCCGAGGAGCGTGAGGTCGGTGTTCTCCAGCTTGAGACCAACGGACTCGGAGATCACCTGGCCGCCGGTGAGGATGGCCATATCCTGAAGCATTTCCTTGCGGCGATCACCGAAGCCCGGGGCCTTGACGGCCACGGAGCGGAAGGTGCCGCGGATCTTGTTGACCACGAGGGTGGCCAGCGCTTCGGATTCCACATCCTCGGCAATGATGAGGAGCGGGCGATCAGCCTGCATCACCTTTTCGAGAACCGGGAGGAGTTCCTTCTGGTTGGAGATCTTCGAATCCACGAAGAGGATGAAGGGATCTTCCAGAACCGCTTCCTGGCGCTCGGCATCGGTCACGAAGTAGGGGGAGAGGTAGCCCTTATCGAAGGACATACCTTCGGTGAGCTCGAGCTCCAGCTCCAGGCCGGAGGACTCTTCCACGGTGATGACGCCTTCCTTGCCAGCCTTATCCATGGCTTCGGCAATGACCTCACCAATTTCCTGGTCACCGGCCGAGATGGCGGCGGTGGAGGCGATTTCTTCGCGGGTATCGACTTCCTTCGCGTCCGCGAGGAGGCGTTCGGTCACGGCCTTGACCGCGGTATCGATACCCTTCTTCAGCGCGATGGGGTTGGCGCCAGCGGCCACATTGCGCAGGCCTTCCTGCACGAGAGCCTGGGCGAGAACCGTCGCGGTGGTGGTGCCGTCACCGGCGATGTCGTCCGTCTTCTTGGCGACTTCCTTGACGAGCTCAGCACCGATGCGCTCGTAGGGATCTTCCAGCTCAATTTCCTTGGCGATGGACACACCGTCATTCGTGATGGTGGGGGCGCCCCACTTCTTATCAAGAACGACGTTACGGCCCTTGGGTCCCAGCGTCACCTTGACGGTGTCCGCGAGGAGATTGAGGCCGCGCTCCATGGAGCGGCGTGCTTCCTCATCAAAAGCAATGGTCTTTGCCATGCGATATTCCTCCAGAATCACTGTGGCCGGTGCCCGCGACGGACGACCTCCCGCGCGAAGCCTTTCTTCGCTCACGGTCAGCCTCACCAACCAGTTGGACTTATCACTCACATACTCGGAGTGCTAACAGAGATTCTGGCACTCTCACGGCGTGAGTGCAAGCTGTGGTTCAGGTACGACGACGCAGCAGCCACCCGCCAGAAAAGCGCGATACGCCCGCGATTCCGCGCGCCCAACCCCGGATAACCGCCCCGGAAACTTGAGCGGGAAGCACTCAAGTTTTAGCGGCTGGCGAAGCCGGGAATCTTCACGCGAGGTCCTTTAGTCGCGGGTATCCCCCGCCAGCACGACGACGATGCTATCCCCGCTCGCGCTGGCGTTTTCAACGAAATCGGTGATTCCCAGTTCGGCACCGATGGCTTCCACGGTGGGCAGATCGGCGGCCGCCGGATAGAAAATCTGGGAGTGAGCCGGTGCCGCGTGCTGGTAGTTACCGATGGAGGTGGTAGTGAAGCCAGCGTCGGTGAGTTGGCGCTGATGGGCGGCGGCATATCCGGAAATCCCAGAGGCGTTGAGGATGAGGGTGGAACGGCTGTGATCCACTTCAGCGGCCGGGGTGGGGGAAGCCGAAGGCGATGCTTCTTCCGCGGGCGCCGGCGCCTCCGAAGCAGGGGCCGGGCCGCCTTCCGTGCCCGCACCTTCGGCTCCGGCTTCGGGCGCCGTAGCCGAGGACTGGGCCGGTGCGCTCACGCTCGGCTTGTGCGAGGGTGGCGCTACTGAAATCTGGTTCATTTTGACAATGCCGTACCCGAGCGCCGGGGCGAGAATGAGGATAGCGATGAGCGCGATCCACCACTTTGCCGAGGATTCGCGCTTGCGGTGAGCGCCGCGGGTTGTGCGCTGGCGCGCCGCGATATCAAATTCGTCTACTGGGTACTTTCCTGCCACACCGTTAGCCTAGCTGTTTTCTGCCGCGCAATCAGCGGTGACGCGGCACGCGGTCGCCACAAATGACGCGCCGCCCGCGCCGCCCGCGCCGCCCGCGCAGCGCGCATCACTTGTCTGGGTCACCACCTGCAGCGCGCGTCACTCACCGCGCCCGCCGCGTTCCTTATCGCGCAGGTCCCGCAGCCGGGTGATGGCTCGCACCACATCCGGGTACTCCACTTCGGCGCGCGGGTTATTGAGAATGCCGGAAAGAATGAGGTAGTAGCGGGTGGGAGTCATGCCGAGCGCCCGGATCGCTTCGGTTTTCGTGCGGTACCTGGCCCGCCACCGCATCTCCGTGGTGAGGACGCGCAGCTCGTCGTCGTGCAAGGCAGGGCCGGCACTACGCAAGAAATCCTCCCACGAAGCTTCCCCACTACCCTCACTCGAAGGGGCGCTCGCAAAAGGAGGTTCCTCACTCCGGTACTCTGACACTATGCAGCCTCTTTCCGAGATCATCAGCCCCGATTGGGCGCGGGCTCTTGCCCCTGTTGAACCTATCATTCATGAGATGGGTACGTTCTTACGCGAAGAGAACGCGGCCGGGCGCGGCTATCTTCCCGCGGGCAAAAATGTGCTGCGCGCTTTTACCTATCCCCTGGATTCCGTGAAGGTGCTCATTGTGGGCCAGGACCCCTACCCCACCCCCGGAAATGCGGTGGGGCTCTCCTTTAGCGTGGCGCCGAATGTGGCGCCGCCGCGCTCGCTCGTCAATATTTTTCGGGAATTACACGACGACGTTGGCGCCCCGCTCCCCAGCAGCGGTGACCTCACGCCGTGGTGCGAACAGGGCGTGATGCTGCTCAACAGGGTGCTGACCGTGACCCCGAATAACGCTAATTCACACCGGGGGCGCGGCTGGGAAAAAGTTACCGATCATGCGATTCGCACCCTCGCGGCGCGCGGGAAACCGCTGGTGGCGATTTTATGGGGCCGTAACGCTCAGGAGCTGCGCCCGCTGCTGGGAAACACCCCGGTGATTGCCAGCCCGCACCCGTCGCCGCTTTCCGCTTCGCGCGGTTTCTTCGGTTCCAAGCCTTTTTCGCGCGCCAATGCACTGCTGGCCGAGCAGGGCGCCAGCCCGGTGGATTGGCGGTTACCCTAAATATCTGTGCATATTCATTTACTACGGCGTAACATGGGGTGTAGTGTGGGATTCCCGCCCGCATATCACGCCGTTTCTCAATGTAGTTTCACAGCTGAAGCTGGATAGAGAATTATTTTCCACGGGGGGGTACCCATGGCCATTCACGCACACACCTTCGGGCGGTTCGCCCTTGCCACCGCCCTGGCCGGCGCCGGCATTTTCCTTCCCGCCACCGCCACAGCCGGCGGTCCCGATCCTGACCGGACGCTCATGCGCAATGTCATGACCGCTACAGGAGGCGGAGTGAACTGCCGCGGCGGGGATACCTGCGTGGAGAAGGTGGGCGACGTCGCCCATGTGAGTTACACGGTTCAGGTAGCTCGCCTGGTGGAATCCTCGGACCATATCCAGACTGCGCAGGGCGCGGCGGTTTTCGTTCCGACCGTACTGGAGAACGTAAAAATGACGCTCACCAGCGTTCCGGACTACCCCGCTCTTGAGGCCCTCCAGGCGCAGCCTGATTTCGATTGGGAGAGCCGCTGGACGGTTCCCACCAAGCCCGTCAATCAGGAGCTCCGTATCTGGGATGTGGGCCGCGACAGCAACGGGGATGCGGTTTTCGATCCCGAGCTCTATCCCGATATGGCTCCCGAGGATTTCCCCTGGTACTCACACGTCACACCGGATTTCGAGGATCCTAATCTTGGTGTGCGGCGTATAAAAGCCGACTTGGCCGTTGCCAC
The DNA here is from genome assembly GCF_051265835.1 of Actinotignum inguinis. Lineage (NCBI taxonomy): Bacteria > Bacillati > Actinomycetota > Actinomycetes > Actinomycetales > Actinomycetaceae > Actinotignum > Actinotignum inguinis. Next base: position 47,160 of record NZ_JBOZDP010000008.1, read on the forward strand.
AAATCCGCCGTCGTACCTCGCCTACGGCGGCGAGGTAGCGAATATGGACCTCTATGACGAATACTCTTTCGGAATAGGCAGCCCGGGCGTCTACACGCTCCGCGTGGAAGGCGATGTGGCGGTGCAATCGGAGGTGACCGTGCTGCCGATCCGCGCCATAAATAAGCTGTGGAAATGCTCGCAGGAAGGCGGCGGGCCCGGTTCGTATATGGCGGGCTGCCAGAGCCTGCAGGAATTTGAGTGGGGCCGCATGGGCGATCTGCCCGCGTATTCGCTCAGCGAGCCCGCGGTGAATGCGGCTGCACGCGAGCGGGTCACGGATGCCGGTTTGACCGGCTCGCCGCAGTGCGTGGTGACGCGGGAAACCGGGCGCAGCGATCTTATCGGGAAAGATATTGAGGGCTCCCTGGGCGCGGGCGATTGGTATACCTACCTCTACGCGCTCCACGCCAATCCCGCGGTTACCTACACCATCAGCGGGGTTGGCGAGGACGGCTGCGATCAAGCCGCCGCGGTCATCACGCTGTGCGAGCAACCGGAGCCGTCGCCGGAACCTACGCCGGAACTGGAACCTACGCCGGAACCGGAGCCTTCTGAATCGCCGGAGCCGGAACCGTCCACGTCACCGGAACCTTCCGAATCGCCGGTGCCGGAGCCCGGCGACCGGAACGTGCCCAGCCCGACGCCGTCCACGCCTGCGCCGCCGGCACCTACACCTACCGTGCCGGCTACTATCAGCACTCCCACAGTTCCGAGCACTCCGAATGCCCCCAGCACACCGCCCTCGGTGCCCACGCCGCGCCCAAGGCCACTACAGCGCACCGGCGCGAACTCCGCTACCGGCCTGGCGCTCACGGCGCTGTTGGGCGGGGCCGGAGTAGCGCTCGCGGCTTGGCGCCGCTTCCGGAGCTAAAACCGGGTTTTCTCAGTATCCGTTTTGAGTAGGAGGCGGTGGAACCGGGTTCGGAGTAACGAATCGCCCTACCGCTAATGCGTTGAGCTCCTGCAATTCGGCAGGGTGGGAATCATAGTAATTTTGATGGTTCCGATACGCTTCGGCCGCCAGCCGATTACGCATATCCTGCCATGCTTCTGGCCACCTCGGATCATGGGGCTCGATTTTCCCAACCGTGAAGCGCCGGATCCGCATCTCCTCCAGGATCCGCAGGTAGGCCAGGGTGTAATCGAAAACGTTAATGGCGATTCCAATGGTGTTCTTTTTCTTGGCGAAGAACTTACTCTTCTCGCCGGCGTAAAGCCCAAAAGAAACTCCGGTATAAACGATCCGCGTTATATCAGCGAAGTAGACCTCTCGATAAGGAAACGGAGGGAACCTGTACCAGGTCTTTTCATTATCCACACCCAGCCGCCGTTTGTACCCCATCCACAGGAACCAAGAACAAAAAATCATCATGCCGGAGCAGCAAATGATTCCGAGGGTGGCATCATCGGGACGGCTTTCCTCATCCGCGGTTGCCAACGCAATTATAGTCACTGCCATTACGATTTCGCCTGTCCACCCAAACGTAAGGCCTATCTTTTTGTGCGAGAACACCCGCGGCTCGCGCGGATACTTGCTCATTTTCCGCAAAGCCCGTTGGAACGAGGGCGCAGCAGCAACCAAAGCGCCTACCGGAAAGGACATGAAAAACCTCCATAACCAGGAGCCACTGCGGCTACCGCGTCTCAGTCAAATGATCGATTGGACGTGGCTACCGATGCCACGCACCATCCACCACTAACGGTACGATGCGAAGCTCGTCCAGTGCTACCGTGTTTTGCCACCTACTATTCGCACGCCGCTACGTCACACAAACAGCTACTTCACGCGGGTGGTGTTTCTGAAATATGTATTACATCGGAGCCCCCGGCAGGACTCGAACCTGTGACCTGCTGTTTACAAGACAGCTGCTCTACCAACTGAGCTACGGAGGCAATTCTTGCCCGGCACACCCGCCGAGCAAGGAACCAGAGTTTATCATGCCAGAATCCCCCCTCTGGAACAAATAGGGATCCCGGGAGCTGAGCACCCAGCGGGGCGGCGCGAAGCGACCGCCCCGCTGCGGCGTCGTCGTACCGAAAGGGCACGCGGCGCCGAGGCCAGCTTTACTTGAGGGCGTCGAGCGCGGCGCTGAGCTTGCCGTCGGTCCAGTCCGCCACCTGCTTGCCGTTGAGGAGCACGGTGGGGGTGCCGGTGAAGCCGTCGGCGCTGAACTGCTGGAGCGACTGGCCCAGCAGCTCGGAGTACATGGCGGGCTTGCCGTCCCCAACGGCGATATCCGCGATCATTTGCTCGGCTTCGGCATCGGTGAGGCCGGCCTTCTTACCGAGTTCGGCCAACTGCGCGGTCTGCGGAACCGGCACCTTTTCCTTCGCTTCGAAGAGCGGGGCCGTCATAGCGAAAATTTCGTTATGGTAGGCCGCGAAAACATCGGGGCGATGCTCGGCCACCCACAGTGCCGAAGCAGAAGCCGTGTGGGAGAATTCGTACTGGGATTCCACCACGAGCGGGTGGTAGACCAGCGTGATTTCACCGTTCTTCGCGCGCTGGGTGAGCTCCTCCGCGTAGGAGGTTTCCAGGCGGTTGCACCACACGCACAGGTAGTCGAAGTAAATATCAACAACCGGCTTGCCTTCGTTCACGGTGCCGGCCGCCAGCGAGCTGCCCACGCTCACCCCCACATCCGGGGTCACGTTTTTCGGCAGCTGCGCGGTGACCTTCGGGGCGGAGCGTTCGGCCAGCGCGGTGGCCGGCGCGCTCGGGTACGCGGCCGCGGAACTTTCCTGCGTGGCCGGGGCGCCCGCATCATCCTTCTTATTCGAGAGGATGAACCACACGGCCGCCGCGATGAGCGCCACCACCACAACAGCCGCCACAACCGCGAGCGCGCGATTGCGCCGCGCCCGCTTCTTTTCCTGTTCCTGGAGCCGGGCCGCCGCCGCGCGCGCGGTTTCACGCCGCTGCGCCGCGGAGCTTTGCCGGTTATTCTTCTGAGTCTGTGCCATTCACTTTTCCTCGGTTACGACGACGCGCCTGCGGCCAGCCGGCCACTGCGCCTTTCACCCTGACTTTAACATGTCAATTATCGCCGCTTTCCCTGGGAAAAGTGAGGGCCGGCCGGGTGACATTGCCCGCGCGGGCGGTTTGGCGGCGGTTTGGCGGGCTGCGCGGGCGGTTTGGTGGGCCGCGCTGCCGGGTACGCCGGCCGTTTAGCGCCCCGCGCCGGCCACAATATCCTTGACCATCGTGACCAGCGGTTCGCCGAAATACCCGAAGCTGAGCGGGGTATGCGCGGGCACGCCCAGCACCCCGGAGAGCGCGAGGAGCGCGAGTGCGGCCGCTCCGGCAGCCAGCACCACGGCCCAAAAGGCCCGGTAGGGGCGGGTGGGGGCGAGCTTGGCGAAGATGACCGCGCTGCCGCCGCGCGCTATCCACCCGCTCGGGCTGAGCCAGGAGATTCCCACACCCGCGAGCGCCGCCACCGCACCCGCGCCCGGCCCGGTGAGCCCGCCCAGCCGCGCCGCAACAAAGCCGAGCGTGACCGCGAGGAGCCCCACGCCGTGCAGCGGGATCACGCTGAGGGAGCTTTCCGCGAGGGTGAGCGGGGCGCGCAGAATTTGCCCCAGGTGTTCACCGCGGAACGGCCCGCCTTCTTCTGCACGACGCCGCCGCAGCCGCGCCGCGTTCCGCTCCGCGAAGGCCAAGCACAGCGTGACAAGCGCATATCCCACGTATCCGGCGATCTGCCAGGCAGCCACCAGCGCGCAGAGCAACCCGCCCAGCACGAAGCTGAGGACGGGGGTACGTCGAGGCGGGCGGGCCCACAGCGGGAGCGGGGCGGGTTCTAGCGGTGCGGCGCCCGGATAGGGTGCGGCTTCCGGATGGGAAGCGAAAGGCGCGGCGGAGCCCGGTACGGTTTCCAGGTAACCGCTGGCTTGCGGGTAGGGAGTGGTGGCGGGCGCCGCAACACCCGGCCCAGCTTGCGGATAAGCAGCAACTTCCGGATAGGGCGCGGTGGCCGAGCCGGCGTAAATGGGTTGGGGCCAGGTTTCCGGGAACGCACTGGGAACGCTATCCGTGGCGTTATAGCTCGGCGCCGCCGCCCCGGGAAGGGCCGCCGGCACGGTTGCATCCAGCTGGGTGGGTAGGGCGCGGGGTGCGGTAGCGGCGTCGTCGTACCATGAAACCGGATCCGCGAGGGCCGCAACTACCTCAGCAATCCCCCACCGCTGCTCTACCGGCTCGGCAAGCGCGGCGCGCAGGGCGTGGGCGATACGCGGCGGCACGCCGGTCACGTCTACGTCCCCCTCGAGGACGCGGCGCATGATCACCGCCGGGTTCGCACCCGGATAGGGATCGTGACCGGTGGCGGCGAAAGCGATGACCGCTGCGAGCGCCCACAGATCAGCGGCTTCGTCCGGGGCGTGGCCGCGCAGCACCCGCGGGTCGAGGTAGCCGGGAGTGTGGGTGACCGCGCCGGACATGGTGAGGCGGCTATCGGCACCCGTTTGCGCGATGCCGAAATCGATGAGGACCGGGCCGTTCGCGCCGAGCATGACGTTCGACGGTTTGAGATCGCGGTGCAGCACCCCGAGGCGATGCACGGAGGTGACCGCGGCGTGGAGCTGACGGGCAAGGGTGACTAATTCCGCGGGCGGGTAGGGGCCGTCCGCGCGCACATCCTCCGCGAGAGTGGGGCCTTCCACCAGTTGGGTGACGATAAAAGCATCCTCGTCATCCGTTTCGGCATCGAGCACTTCGGCAACATAGGGCCCACGCACCCGCTGCAACATCGCAACTTCGCGGCGCAGGCGTTCGCGCCCGGCCGCCCCATCCACGGCCGCCGGGTGGAGGAGTTTCAGGGCCACGCGGGTGCCGGCGCCGTCCACCGCCTCGTAGACCGTGGACATGCCGCCAAAGCCAATGCGCCGCACCAGCCGATAGCCACCAATTTCCTCCCGCATACCTCAAAAATACCGAAGTGTGCCGGCCCGCGCATTTTTAGCGGGAATTCACTCTCGTATTCCCGTTCCTGACGTGGCATAATAGTGGATGAGCGTGTCAATGCCGACCGCTATAACTGATGGAGAATTCCCATGGCTTCTGTGTCACTCGTCAATGCGACACTGTACTATCCCGATGCGCCTGCGCCCGCGGTGGACCACGTGAATCTCCATATCAACGACGGCGAGTTTTTCGCCCTCACCGGCCCGGTCAGCTCCGGAAAATCCACGGTTTTACGCATGATTGCGGGGCTGGAGGATGTTGATTACGGGGCGGTGCTGTTGGACGGTGAAGATGTGACCGCGCTGCCGCCGTCCATGCGCGATGTAGTGATCGTATTTCAGAATTACGCCCTGTATCCGCATATGACGGTCGCGGATAATATGGGCTTCCACCTGAAAATTGCCGGGGCGGACCCGGATGATATCGCCGCGCGGGTGGCGCAGGCGGCAGATATTTTGGAACTCACCGAGTTCCTGGACGCGAAACCTGCCCAGCTCACCCGCGCCGAACGCCAGCGGGTCTCCATGGGGCGGGCGGTGGTGCGCCGGCCCCGAATTTTCCTCATGGATGAGCCGTTGAAAAATATGGATGTGGAAATTCGCGATGAGATTCGCGAACAGATTGCCGTGCTTCAGGAACGCACCGGCATCACCACGGTGTACGTAACAAACGATCCGCGCGAGGCTTTCAGCTGCGCCCATCGGGTGGGCGTCATGGTGGATGGCGCTCTCCAGCAGGTGGGGACCCCCGCGGAAATTTTGGCGGACCTCACCCCGCCCGTGCGGGCTTTCTTGGAGGAAGCCGGGATGGTGGAGGCGGGGGCGCTGGTTGATGGCGCGTTAGTAGATGGCGCGCGAGTAGACGGCGCGCTCGTGGCGGATAATCCGAGCCCCGCACCGGCCTAGCGCGCCCGCGCGCCGAACTACCCGAGCGCGCCCGAACGCGCCGGGCTCTCGAGCTTTCGGCTACGATTAAGCCGCAGCTACTCCCGGAAAGGACACTCATGCGATCCCCGCTATCCATTATGGCGGCTAGCGTTGAACCTGATCTCCTCGATCTGCCGTGGAACGTGGCGCTCGAAGAGTGGCCTCGTGATCTCATCGCTGCGCTCCCGCGCGGTATTTCCCGCCACACCGTGCGTTTCGTGCGGCTCTCCGGGCGGATCATCGCCATTAAAGAAATTTCCGAACTGGTGGCGGTACGTGAATACGAGCTGCTGCGCACCCTCAAGCGCCTCGGGGCACCCTCGGTGGAACCGGTGGCGGTGGTCTCCAAACGCACCGACGCGGAAGGCAATGCCCTCAACGCCTGCCTCATCACCGAGCACCTCCCCTTCTCCCTTCCCTACCGCGCGATTTTCGGGCAGCAACACCGGCGTGCCACCATCGCCCAACTGATTGACGGTCTAGCTGTGCTGCTGGTCCGGCTCCACCTCCTCGGATTCTTCTGGGGCGATGTGTCGCTGTCGAATACCCTCTTCCGCCGCGACGCGGGAACTTTCGCCGCGTATTTGGTGGACGCGGAAACCGGGGAGCTTTACAGCCCCATCACCCAGCGCAAACGCGAATACGATATCGACGTGGCCCGCACGAATATTATTGGCGAGCTCATGGACTTGCAGGCCGGCGGGGTGCTTCCCGAAGATTTCGACACCATCGGGGTGGGCGATACGTTCTCGGATCGCTACTTCGAGCTGTGGGAGGAAATCACCGCGCAGGTGGCCATCGGCCCGGATGAAAAGTGGAAGGTCACGGAGCGGGTGCGCCGCCTCAATGACCTGGGCTTTGACGTGGATGAGATCGCTATCGATTCCGGCCCGGACGAAGACCGCCTCCTCATCCAACCGAAGATCGTGGAAGCCGGGCACTATTCGCGCAAGGTGTGGCGCCTGACCGGCCTAGATGTGGAAGAAAACCAGGCTCGCCGGATCCTCAACGATATTGACGAATACGCCGCCCTCCACAATAAGAGCGGCAAATCCGATATGATGATCGCCCACGATTGGCTCGCCGATGTTTATGAACCGACCGTGGCCGCGATCCCGCCCGAGCTCACCGCGAAACTGGAGCCGGCCGAGCTATTCCACGAAATCCTGGAACACCGCTGGTTCATCTCCGAAGACCAGCAGCGCGATGTGCCGCAGGCCGAAGCCGTGGCCTCCTTCGTGGAGAAAGTGCTGCGCCACCGGCGTGACGAATCCACCTTCCTGGACGGGGAAACCGGGGAGATTCCGGCGGTCGCGGCCACGCCGGAATAAGGCGCGCTTATTGCGCAAGTCGCGACTGCCGCGCCCGGTGCCGCGAGCTAGTCGCACCGGTGCCGCGCCTAGCCGCTAGGCCGCGCTATTCTCTGTGAGCTCCTTAATAACCAGTTCAGCCAGCTGAATAGTATTGAGGGCCGCGCCCTTGCGCAGGTTATCCGCCACGCAGAAGAAGGCCAGCCCGCGCCCGCCCGGCACCGAAGGATCGCGGCGGATGCGCCCCACGAAGCAGGCATCCTTCCCAGCCGCATCCAGAGGATTGGGCAGGTCCACCACTTCTACACCGGGAGCACCTTTGAGGAGCTCGATTGCAGCTGCGACGTCGACCTCCTTCTCAAATTCCGCGTTGACGGACATCCCGTGCGCGGTGTACACCGGCACGCGCACGCACGTCCCGGCTACCGCGAGGTCCGGGATGCCGAGGATTTTGCGCGATTCGTTGCGCAGTTTTTGTTCTTCATCGGTTTCGCCGCTGCCATCCTCGGCGAGGTTCCCGGCAAAAGCGACCGCGTTGAAAGCGATGGGTGCCCGGTACACCTCAGGTTCGGGCAGGTCAACGGCGTGCCCGTCCAGGGCAAGGGCTTCCACGTCACCATCCAGCGCGGCGCGCACCCCGGTGGTTAGCTCGTGCACGCCCCGCACCCCGGAACCGGAAACCGCCTGATAGGAGGAGGCGATCAGGCGAGTGAGCCCGTAGGCATCGTGCAGCGGCTTGAGGATGGGCATCGCGGCCATGGTGGTGCAATTCGGGTTAGCGATAATGCCCTTGGGGCGGCGCGCAATATCCTGCGGATTGACTTCGGAGACGACGAGCGGCACGTCCGGATCGCGGCGCCACGCGGAAGAATTATCGACGACGACGGCACCTGCCGCAACGAACTTCGGCGCGTAGGTGCGCGAGGCATCCCCGCCGGCGGAGAACACCGCGATGTCAATGCCGGCCAGGTCAGCGGTGGCAATATCTTCCACCACGATGCTTTCGCCCCGGAAGGGCAGTTCGGTGCCGGCTGAGCGCGCCGTCGCAAAGAACCGCACCCGGCCCACCGGAACGTCGCGTTCTTCCAGCAGGGCGCGCATAACCCGCCCGACCTGCCCGGTTGCTCCCACTACTGCCAAGGTGATGCTCATCGGCCTGTCCCTCCGTAAACGATTGCTTCTTCGCTGGCGTCCAGCCCGAAGGCGGTGTGGACCGCGCGGGCGGCCGCGTCTAGCACATTCGGGTCTACCACCACGGAAATGCGGATTTCCGAGGTGCTGATCATATCCACGTTCACGCCGTTATCCCCCAGGGTTTTGAACAGCTTGGAGGAGACGCCGCTGTGGGAGCGCATGCCCGCGCCCACGATGGAGAGGATGCCGATTTCGGAGCTGACGGCGATGTCCTCGAAACCGAATTCGGCCTGGTTGGCGCGTAGCGCGGCGACGGCGAGGTCCACCTGATCGCGGGGAACCGTGAAGGAAATATTGCTCAGGCCCACCCGGGTGAGCGCGGTGTTCTGCACGATCATGTCAATATTGCAGTCCGCTTCGGCCACGCAGGAGAAGATTTTCGCGGCGGATCCGGGAAGATTGGGCACGCCCGTGACCGAGATTTTGCCCTGGTTGCGGTCGTGTGCCACTCCGACGACGACGGCGTCTTCATATCCGCCCTGTTTCGCGGTTTCTTCCACTATCCACGTCCCTTCGTTCTCGGAGAATGATGATCGTACGTGCAAGGCCACATTGAATTTCCGGGCGAATTCCACCGCCCGCAGGTGGAGCACTTTCGCTCCGTGTGCCGCTAATTCTAGCGTTTCTTCGTAGCTGAGTTCGCGGCGTTGGCTGGCCGCGGGGACGATGCGCGGGTCCGCGGAAAGCACACCATCCACATCCGTGTAGATTTCGCATACGTCCGCGCCGAGGGCGGCGGCGAAGGCCACGGCGGTGGTGTCGGAGCCGCCCCGCCCGAGGGTGGTGACGTCATTGGTGTCGTTCACGCCTTGGAATCCGGCAATAATGGCGACGGCGCCGTCTTGCACGGTCCGGAAAATGCGTTCGGGAACGATCCCGGTGATGGAGGCATTGCCGTAGCGTGCATCGGTGTGCAGGCCGGCTTGCTGGCCGGTGAACGAGTGCGCCGCGACGCCTTCGTCATTGACGGCCATGGCGAGGAGGGCCATGGAGATCCGTTCCCCCGCGGTGAGGAGGATATCGAGTTCCCGCGCGGGCGGGTTATCGGTGACGTTGTGGGCGAGGTCCAAGAGATTATCGGTGGTGTCTCCCATGGCGGAAACCACAACAACGACTTTGTTTCCGGCTTTGCTGGTCTGGGCAATTCGTTTCGCCACTCGTCTGAGTCCGGCGGGATCGGCGACCGAGGATCCCCCGAACTTCTGCACGATGAGTGCCACATTAACTCCTATTTTTCCGAGACTTACTAATGGTAACTGGAAGCGCGGGGCCGCCTGCGGGTCATTCCGAGATTTTCAGGTGAGATTGTTCTCCTGCTCGGTGCTCTTGTGAGCGAGGTGCCTCATTATGCGAAGCATCGCTTTGTGCGAGGTGCCTCATTGGGGCGGGGCGCTGTGCTTTACGGTGATCCCGGACTGAGCTGCTTAGTTGTGCTCGCCGTGCGTTTCCGCAACTGGGGCGGAAGGCGTGGTGCCCGGAATCACCGAGGGCATTCGTCCCGTATCTGTCATGCCGGTGCCGGGCGTGCTCGTGGTGCCCGTGCCGGGTGTGTTCGTGGTGCCCGTGCCGGTGGTTTCTGTGCTTGTGGTGGTACCGGTTTCTGCGCCGGTGGTCATCGTATCCGCGGGGATGGTACCTGTGCCGGTGCCGGTGTCAGTGGTGGTAGTCGCGGTTGTACCGCTGGTAATGCGGGTGCGGCCTTCGAAAGCGCGCGAGAGCGTGATTTCGTCAGCGTATTCGAGGTCTCCGCCTACGGGGAGTCCGGAGGCGAGGCGGGAGAGCGCTATTCCGATGGGAGTGAGGAGGCGGATGAGGTAGGCCGCTGTGGCATCGCCTTCAATATTGGGGTCGGTGGCGATAATAACTTCGGTGACGCGGCCATCTTGGAGCCGGGTGAGGAGTTCGCGGATGCGCAGGTCCTCCGGGCCGATACCTTGGATGGGGTTAATGGAGCCGCCTAGCACGTGGTAGCGCCCGCGGTATTCGCGGGTGCGTTCGATGACCATAATGTCTTTGGCTTCTTCGACGACGCAGATCACGGCATCACTACGCCGGATATCTGAGCACAGCGAACAGATATCTGCTTCGGTGACGTTGCCGCAGATCTGGCAGAAGTGAACCCGTTCCTTGACCCGGAGCATGGCTTCCGCGAGCGCCCGCACTTCAGGTTCTTCTTGTTCGAGGAGGTAGAAGGCGATGCGTTGGGCGCTTTTCGGGCCGATGCCCGGCAGGCGCCCGAGCTCATCAATGAGCTCCTGCACGGCGCCGTCATACACCCCCGCCACTACATTCCTCCTTGTGCGGTATCAATTTCTTCAACGATAGTTCCCGAGAGCATTTCCACCACAACTTGCAGCCCGACAACATTGCTCTGCTCGATTGTGGGATCGTCCAAGGAGACATCATCCTCCTCAGTAGAATACCCTACCCCCGCCTGCGGCGCGGAATTATGCGGGCTGTTCGGACCGGCTGGCACGGGGCTGGCCGGCGCGGTGGACGCATTGGCGGTGGACCCAGCACCCGCGGCCACCCTACCGCCGGGCGTGCTCCCCGCGGGCGCGTTGCCCCCCGCTGTTCCGTGGCGAAGCTGACGTAGGTGTTCCCGGGCGTCATAGGTGGGGACTTCCTGGGTGCGCTGCGGCGGGCGCGGGATATGGAAATCCTGCGCGGGCTCAGGCGCGGCTGCCTGCCCCGCGGCTACCTGCCCCACGGCTGCCTGCCCTGCGGCGAGCGGGCTGCCACCTAGTGCCGGGCTTCCCGGGGATGCCGGCATATCGCCCGGACCGGCGAAAGGCTGCGGCATGGGCATGTTTTGAAGATAGAAAGGAATCTCCCCGCCGGGGTTAGCTGATCCGGGGCTAGCTGATCCGGGATTAGCCGGGCCAGGGCTGGCCGCGCTCGCACTGGCCGCGCCAGAGCTCGCATTTCCGGGCGCCGTGGCTTGCCGGCTGGGCGGGTAGTCTTCCGCGTCATCCGGATCGGAGAGTTCTTCAGGTTCGGGCCACTCATCATCCGCGACCGTGCTACTAGCACCGCGGACTGCTTCCTGCCGTGCGGGAGCACCGGCAGGACTGGCGGGAGCAGGAGCGGGAGCGGCCGCCGCGGTGGCGGCATTAGCTTTTGGGTGGGCACCACCGCCATCGGGACCACCCGGGCGCGGCTGAGCTGCCGCTGGCGATTGGGGATTCTCCGTCACCGCGTTATCCGGCTGACCCGCGTTACCAGGCTGCCCCGGAGCGTCGGCCTGCTGAGGGGCCGCGGCAATAACCCGCACGGTGACAGGAACCGAGGTGAAATGCGAAAGGTGGGCACTCAAACGCTCCACGTTGCGCGGATCTTGGAGGGCGCCGAGGACCTTTTCTGAAGAAAACTCCAGGGCAACCTGGTTGCCTCGCGAGCCGAGCACCCGGGTAGGCCCGGAGAAAATCGCTTGGGCGAAACGCCCGGATGAGGTTACCTCCGCCCACCTGGCCGTGAGCTCGGCAGCGTGATCCGGCCCTGATTCTTCCGAAGCAGCCGGCTGCTCCACGCTAACTTCGCCCGGTTGCTGCACTGCTGGTTCACTGGCCGGCTGAACCGCCTGTTGAGCCGGGTGTTCTTCCGCTTGCGGAGCACGCTGCTGCACGGGCTGCTCGGCAGGCTGAGCCGCAGCTGGCGCCGCGGGCGATTCCTTAGCCTGTTGAGGAGCGGGTTGGGTGGGAGTTGCGGCGTCGTCGTTCTGCACTGAAACGGAAGTAACAGGCTGCGGCGCGGACACAGACGGAACGGTAGCAGAGCCCGAAACTACCGGGGCCCCGCGCTGCGCTGCGGCCGCAACGGCAGCTGCCCGTGCCTTTTCCCGCGCGATATCCTGCGGCGATTTCCGCGCGTTTCCACCACGTGCCGCGGGTCCAGTAACCGGCCGTGCCGCGCCACTTTCCCGCGCCCCACCACCGGAACTGCTCCCCGAAGGCGCCGCCGCGCTGCCGGGAAGCAAAAGCCGAGCACAGAGCAATTCCAGTTGCAAGCGCGGCGAGGTAGCGCCCACCATCGCGGAAAGCGCCTCGTTCGCACGCTCGGCACTTTCGGTGGCGCGCGCCGCTCCCAGAGCCTGCGCTTGGGTACGCATAGTGGCCAGCTGATCCTGCGGTAATTCGCCCAAAGCGTCCGCCGCGGCCTCCCCCGCCAAATCGATGACGATCAGATCGCGCAGGCGCTGGAGCAGATCTTCCACGAAACGGCGCGGTTCATGCCCGGCACCGATCAGTTCTTCGACGACGCCGAAAAGCTGGCTGCCCGAACTTTCGGCAATGGCGGTGACCGCGCGATCCAGCAGGCCACTATCCGTATAACCCAGCAGCGCAACCGCTTGAGAATAGGACAGCGTGGACGTTTCCGAACCGCCCATGAGCTGGTCCAAAACCGAGAGGGAATCACGCACCGATCCCCCGCCCGCGCGCACCACCAAACCGAGCACCCCCGGTTCCGGAGTGATACCTTCCTCCGCGCAGATGTGCGAGAGATACTCTTCCATGCGCGCCGGGGAGACCAGGCGGAACGGATAGTGATGAGTACGCGAGCGGATGGTACCGATAACTTTTTCCGGCTCCGTGGTGGCGAAAATGAACTTGATATGAGCCGGAGGTTCTTCCACGAGTTTGAGCAGAGCGTTGAAACCCTGAGTGGTGACCATATGGGCTTCGTCAATAATGAAAATCTTGTAGCGATCCCGGCTGGGGGCGAAAGCCGCGCGTTCGACCAGGTCACGGGCATCATCTACCCCGCCGTGGCTGGCCGCGTCCATTTCCACCACATCCAGAGAACCGGGGCCATCCCCCGCCAGCTCCCGGCACGAGGCGCATTCCCCGCACGGCGTATCCGTGGGCGCCTGCGCGCAATTCAGGCAGCGGGCGAGGATGCGCGCCGAGGTAGTTTTCCCGCACCCGCGCGGGCCGGAAAAGAGATAGGCGTGCACCGTGCGCTCCCCGCGCAACGCAGCCATGAGGGGACGAGTTACCTGCTCCTGGCCGATAACATCTTGAAAACGCTCCGGGCGATACCGCCGATACAATGCCATGCTCACGAGTATCAGTCTACGGGGTACCTACGACACGAATCACGCGCGCGAAAAACCTGTGGATACACGATGGTGGATAGCGGATACAAGACGCCCCACGCACCCGCCAGAGCCCGCATACCCTTGCTGCCTTCCGGCCCTGGGGGAGTTTTGCAAGATGACGCCACGTGGGGAGTCAGGTGCCAGTCTAAACGAGTTCGCGGGGAATGCAAAACACGGGGAGAAATACGGGGAGATCGCCCGGCTTCATTTTCACCATTTTTTGTGTCGGAGGCCCGCGGTACACTCTCTAGCGTGAGTGGGCGGTCCCCGCGGTGGCGGGAGTATCGCCGTCGTCCACAACAACAGGGAGAATCAATGGCTTTCCTTACCGAAGATCTATTGGAAACACTGCGCTCGCGGGCGGCGGCGGTGGATGCCGCCAATGAATTCCCGCGTGAAGACTACGAAGATTTGAAGCAGGCCGGATACTACGGCGCTTTTGTCCCCAAGGAGTACGGCGGGGCCGGCTTGAGCTTGGTGGAGATTTGCGCGGAACAGACCCGTTTGGCGAAGTACGCACCGGCCACCGCGCTGGGCATTAATATGCACCAGATTATTGTGGGGCTAGGCCGCCACCTGGTGCGCAACGGCGTAGCAGCCGGGGAAAAGATTCTGCGCGAAGCCGCGGCTGGTAAGCTGTTCGCTTTCGGTATTTCCGAACCGGGTAACGACCTGGTGCTTTTCGGTTCGCTCACCCGGGCCGAACGCGATGAGGCGGGGTACCGGCTGTACGGCACCAAAGTTTTCACGTCCCTCGCGCCCGCGTGGGATTACCTTATGACTTTCGGCGCGCTCAAGGATGACTCCGGGGTGCGTGACGTTTTCGGCCTGGTTGAACGGGGCGACGGCGGCTTCGCCATCAAGGATGATTGGAACACCCTCGGGATGCGGGCCACCCAATCCAATTCCACGGTTTTAGACGGCGCGCTCCTTCGCGATGAAAACGTGCTGGGGATCGTGGCGCCGGGCCCGAATAAGGAACCGGTTGTTTACGGCATCTTCTCCAATTTTGAGATTCTGCTCGGGGCCACCTACCAGGGCATTGGTGAGCGCGCCATTGAGGTTGCGGTGGAGCATGTGAAGAAGCGCCGCTCGGTCCTCCACAATGATGTTTACGCAAATGATCCCGATATTCGCTGGCGTATTGCGGAAGCCGCGCTCACAATGAACGCGGTGGGTCCGCAGCTACGCGAACTGGCCGCACATATTGACAGCGGGGAGCTGGGCGGTGCGGATGAATACCCGCGTTTCTCCGCGGCCAAGAATGCGGCGGCGGAAGCGTCGCTGCGCACCGTGGAAGAATGCATCCGTGCCTGCGGGGGAAGCTCGTATTACGCGGGTCATGAACTTTCGCGGCTCTACCGCGATGTGCTGGCCGGGCTTTTCCAGCCTTCCGATCAGGAATCGCTGCACGGTTCCTGGGCCAGTCTGGTGCTCGGGCCCGTCACACGTAAGGAGAACTAGCCCCAGAAATCAAGGAGTATCTATATGAGTGAATCCGTACCCGAAGTTTCTTACAGCGCGGTTCCGGGCAGCTCGGTTTCGTCTAACGCAGTTTCGGGCAGCTCGCTTTCCTACAGCGCGAACGTGGATCGTGCGCTGCTTGGTGATCTTCCCTGGCAGCCGGCGCTTGAGCATCTGGATTTGCTGGCCGCGCCGGTGGCGGCGGGTTTGCAGGCCGTTGCTCAGAACCATCCTGAGCTGGCTGCGCAGGCCCTGGTCACGGAGATTGATCCGGAGTTCGCGGATACCGAACCGATGACGGAGCATTATGGGCTCAATTTGGCAGTGTCGTGCAATTGCGTGCTGGTGGCCGGCAAGCGTGAAGGCGAGGAACGGGTGGCGGCCTGCGTGGTGCGGGCAACTACCCGCGCGGATGTGAACCATGTGGTGAAGAAGTTCCTCAACGTTCGCAAGGCTTCGTTCTGGCCTACCGAGCTTGCGGTGGAAGCTTCGGGTATGGAGTACGGCGGGATTTCCCCGGTTGGGGTTCCGTCCGCATGGAATCTCCTGATTGATGAGCGGGTGGCTGCCGGGACGGCTCTTATTGGCTCGGGGTTGCGCCGCTCGAAGCTCGTGGTGCCGGGGGCGCTGCTCGCGCAGCTACCCGGCGCGCACGTGCTGAGCAACTTGGCGATTGAGTAGTCGGCGATCAGGTAGTCGGCAATCGAGTAATCGGTAATCGAACTAACTGGCGACTGAATAATCGGCGATCAAACTACCTGGTGATCGAATAACGTGGGCATCACCTCATCATGCTGAGTGGTGCTCATGCCCGAATCTACGCTAAGCTGTACAGGCAGTTTAAAACTGCCCTGGAGGATTCGCCTAGTGGCCTATGGCGCACGCTTGGAAAGCGTGTTGGGTGCAAGCCCTCGGGGGTTCGAATCCCCCATCCTCCGCGTGTGATCTATCCCTCAGGTCGAGAAATCGGCCTGGGGGGCTTAGTTTTTGTTGATAGACCGCCGAAAAATCGGGGTCCAGTGAGGCACTGAACGCTCTCCCGGTTGCCGTTATTCACCGGCCTTGAGGGGTATTTATGGGTGCCTTGGGGGTACATTCAGGGGTACCCGTTCGGGGTACGAAGTAGTACCCCCAAAGCTAGGCGGGTTTATAAACAAAGGGAGCCGCCGACCCCGACAAAACAAGGCCCCACCACAAAAGCGGTGAGAGCCTTGCTAAGCCTATTCGTCACTAGAAGCAACCGGCATGAAAAGCGGAATCTCCGTCAAATACACACCAAGTTCTTTTGATATAGAAAGAATCTTCGACGCCATTAACGGCCACGCCAACCGCGCAACCTCATCCTGAATCTCCGATCCATTACCACGTTGATTAGCGATAGCCATCTGAAGCTTCACTCGCGAAGAATAAACATCCTCTTTCTCGGTCTTCGCAACAAGAGTCATGGTCACATCATTGAAGATGATGTCCAACTCATTGTTCTCATGAAACTTTGACCCCACACTCATCTGACATTCAAGAGTGTCATCATCCCAATCAAAACGGTTGAGAACCACCCCTGACATTTCCAAGAATTGCAAGTCCTGCACATCAGTTTGCTTCAACATGATCGACTCTAATCTCCCGAACAGCTTTAGGAGCCTCCGTCCAGGTGGAATAAGAAATGTAAGTGTCCTCAAGATTTTGGACAACATAGCTAATCGACGCACCTACCGCAACCGCATAAGAATGGAGCGTTTGGAGAGTGGGATTGGTAATCCCAGATTCAAGCTCCGATATGAAGGGCTGGGTAGTCCCAAGCCGTTGAGCCACCAGATCTTGAGTAAGCTTGTTTTGTTTGCGTACGGCTTTGAGGTCGAGTATGAGCTTGTGGTTACGTCCGGCCTGCTGGCGAGACCTTTCCACTACCTCGGGTATGAGCTCCATAGCACCCTCACTCCCTTAAACATCCCCTATAACATATACATCCTTTAGTGTAGTAGATTTTCGAGCCATGTTTCGCCCCGGTCTTGAGCTTGAGCGATACTCGCGTTCTGTTGTTCTTTCCACTGCGGCGAGTCCTCTTTCACTCCGAGACACAGGGATACCAAGCCTTCCCATTCGGGTGGCTCGCCATAATATACGCGCGCCAAAAGTTTGATGTCCCCGATTCGGTAGGGCTCTGGTAGTCGCATTTCGGCGACGCCTGGCTTACTTTTGCAGCACGTGACTTCTTTGCTTCGCAGTTCCCCAAGCGCGGCCCTATCGAGGAGGTTGTAGATGTGGCCGGCCAGGATTGAGAGGACGTAGGGTGCTTGAGGATTGTCGCGGAGTCTCTCACCAACACCATCCAGGTCTTGTTTCAACCATGACTGGGCATCCATCCAGTTAGCACCTATCCCCGCGGTTCTTTCTCCCGGGTGCGCCCATTGATAGGTGTGAACGTGTACGGATGGGGCTTGATTGGCGCGCGAACGTAGCCCTTTTGGGTTTGCGAGCCGGAATCTATACATGTCTCCAATTCTGACACACCCGGGCCGTGCATTCTTTCGGCGCCGGTAGGGTTAGTAGCATCGATGATAAGAGGGCCACGCCGCAAAGAAGTACCCCCAAAGCTAGGCGGCAAGCTGGCTGACACGCCCCGCAGTAATGCCGAGAGCGGACGCGATATCCCGAGTCGAGTACCCCTCCTCCCGCAAAGCATGAATCGAACGCAAGGTTGCTTCTTGCAGACGGGCCTGTTCAGCTTGGAGTTCGAGTCGCTTCTTAGCGATTGCGAATGCCGTTCCAATTTCCGGGCTTAAGCCTTCACCTGCTTCTAGCTGGATGTTGAATGTGGCGTCGTCTGGTAGATCCGCAGAGAGGATAATTGCGTCAGTCATTCCTTTGCAGAGCTTTTTAAGGGTGGGAGCAAAGTCGAGAGCTTCGGGATATTCAACCCCTTGACCAAGCCAGTCACCCTCCTCCCTGGTTACAGTCACACGGTAGGTTTCCATTTTGTGAGCCACCCTTCCCCGAGTATTGGCGCAAATTACTTTTCGACCGTCGCCGACATTTCGATGCGTTTATTGGTTTCTCTCACCTTCGCACCTACGAATTTAGCGACTAAACGGTAACTGGTCAAGGTTCTAAACATTCCGATCTTCCCGGCCGCCAGCGGGTGTCGAACGGAAGGAAAAACCCGATCTGTTTACCCATATAGACGGAGCATGTTTACAGGGGTACACTATCCGCTACGAAACGGGCCCACCCCTTGAACGAGCTCAAGAAAATCGCCAAACAGACCGGCCACACGCTCGTAACCACCGAAGGCACTCGCCACACGCGCGTTACCATCGGCAACGTAAGCGACATCGTGGGGCGCCACCGCGACATTCCAGAGAAACCGCAAAGGGCACAATCCGTAAGTTCAGGAAAGGACTAGGACTATGAGCAGGACGCACGTGAGAGCCTTCCGCGACCACGGATGGTGGGGCTTGGAACTCACAGTAAATGGGAAATTTACCATTCCCAAGCCCGTAGACTCGGCGAAATTAGCGATATCGTCGCCGATGCGCTCAATCTTCTTAATGTTGAAAACCGCGGATTCGATTTAGTCATAGACGTTGGCTCAACCGCCGAAACTATTGCTCAGGCCAAGAAACTATCCCGGCAAGCTCACGAACTTCAGTCACGTGCATCGCAAGCTACACGAGAAGCCACTACCAGCTTGCGATCTTCGGGTATGACCGTCCGTGAAGTTGCAGAGATTATGGAGCTCTCACCCGGCCGCATTTCCAAGATCCTACAAACAGCCTAGGAACCACGAAATCTCACAGGAGACCCACGCTTTGAGTAGCGTGTTGTGCGATTCTTATCCATAACCGGCGCGGGGCGGGAAGCTTATTCGGCTTCCCGCCCCGCGTGCATCCATTTATTTTTTGAGGCCGGCGCAGTCCTCAGCAGAGTTCCGGTCAAGCCCGGCCGAGTTCCAGCCAGGTTCCGATCCAGATACCGGTCCAGTCCCGACCCGGTTCTGGTCCGGTCTCAGCCGAATCCCCGTCCAGCCCCGCCCCGGACCGCCACATCGTGAGCGAAAGTCCGGGGCGCCTAGCTGCGCCGTCGTACTACAAGGTGCGGCTAATTGCTGGCGTGCGTTCCATCCGCACCGCGCGAAGCCTCGCGCGAAACGTCCGCGCCGCGCGCGCTATCCACAGCTTCCGCACCGGCGGAACCGCCCGCGTGCGTCGCACCTTCCGCATTCCCCGCAATCCCCGCGATTTCCGCGAGCTCCGCAAGGTCCGGCGCGCTCTGCACCCGCTGGCTCGCCGGCGTGCGTGCCAGCTTCCCATCAGGCTGAACATCCCAGGACCGCTCCAGGTGACCTTCCGCAAGCTCCGCACCCGCGGGGGCCGAGGCCGGCGTCGCCGGTTCAAGAGACGTACCACGCAGGCGCGAAACCGCGCGCATGCAGTGGTAGATGATAATGGCACCGAAGGAACCGAGCGCGATCCCCTCGAAGACCATGTCCCCCACCGTCCAGGTGTAATTCGCGATCGCCACCACCATCGCTACCGCGGCGGTATTGAGGTTGACCGGGTCGGAGAAGTCCACGCGGTTCTGCACCCAGATACGCACCCCGAGCATGCCGATCATGCCGTAGAGGATCGTGGCCGCGCCGCCCAGCACTCCGGGAGGAATCGTCGCAACAACCACGCCGAACTTCGGGAACATGGACAGCACCAGGGCCGTGACCGCCGCCACGATGTAGGCCGCGGTCGAGTAGACGCGGGTCGCGGCCATCACGCCGATGTTTTCCGCGTACGTCGTGGTACCCGAGCCGCCGCCCGCACCGGCGAAGACCGTGGACAGACCGTCGGCGAAAAGCGCCCGGCCGGTCACGCCGTCCAGATTGCGCCCGGTCATCGCGGACACCGACTTCACGTGCCCCACGTTTTCCGCGATGAGCACCAGCACCACCGGGACGAACAGCCCGAGGGTGGACACATCGAAAGCCGGGGCGTGGAAGGTGGGGATACCCACCCAGCTGGCGTCGCCAATCGCGCTGAAGTCCACTTCGCCGCGGATGCAGGCGCATACATAACCGATAATCACGCCGATCAAAATGGACAGGCGCCCGATAATTCCCTTGAAGAGGACCGTGACCGCGAGCACCGCCACGATGGTCACCACCGCGGTCACCGGCGCGGCCTTGACGTTATTCCAGGCCGCGGGGGCCAGGTTGAAGCCGATGAGCGCCACGATTGTGCCGGTCACCACCGGGGGCATGAGCTTATCGATCCACCCCGCGCCGAAGACCATCACAATAAGGCCGACCAGCAGCAGGGCCGCGCCCGTCGAAATAATGCCACCCTGCGCGAGCGCCATCCCGTGCGAATCGATGGGGCCGCCGCCCTGGGTGTAGCCGGTCACCGCGCCGATAGGCGCAATGAGGGCAAAAGAAGAGCCCAGGTAACTGGGCAATTTTCCGGCGGTAATAAGGATAAAAAGAAGGGTTCCGCATCCCGTGAAGAACAATGTCGTCGAAGGATCGAAACCCGTTAGTAAGGGAACGAGGAACGTTGCGCCAAACATTGCAACAACGTGCTGCATTCCAATGCCGATTGTGGCTGGCCACCCCAGCCGTTCGTCCGGTTGAACCACCTCACCCGGCGCGATGCGCACACCGTCGCCGTGAAGTTTCCATACTTGTGCCATGAATGCTCTCCTCGTTGCTCTTCGCGCGGGCTTACCCGCGCATAGAAGGAATGGGTTCGCAATCTCGCAGTGGCGCGACCGGGGTACCGCGTGGCGACCGGCCCGCCCACACTCGTTTGAACCTGAATTAGTGTATGGCTTTTTGCGGACGGTGCAAGTCCCGCGCGGCTCGCTTCACAGGGGCGACGACGCCGCTACCGCTCAAAAACTAGGTAAACTCTACGTAAACAAGGTGACATGGGATGTGTCACACCTCCGGGGTTGGCAGGGTGGTTGGCGACGGGCTTGCCGAACAGTGCGGGCTATCTCCCAGCGCGCGCAGCTGCTTTTTCGGGGCCGGTGAACTAGCGTTAAACCCGTGACCCAGCAGCATCTTGGGCCCCGCGAGGCCTACCGTCGTAAGATCCAGCAGCGCCAGACCGTGGTGTTCAGCATCGTGTCCGGGGCGCTCGCACTTGTTTTTGCCCTCTGCCTGCTCATCTGGCTCGGCATCATCCCCTCCCCGATCAATAAGGAATTCGCGGCGGATCCGGATCCGGATGAGGTCACCATCCCCTGCCTGAGCGGCCCCACCGCGCCGCTGGAGCTCTCAAAAATTAACGCGAATGTGTATAACTCAACGTCGTCGAGCGGACTTGCAGCGGAGGTTGCGCATAACCTCGCGGAAATGGGTGTCACGGTAGGGACGACGGCGAACTGGCCAGCCGGTGTAGATAAATACGGTGCGATTGTGCAGGCCGGACCCGATGGCCTGGCTGCGGCCTACACCCTGGCAACCTTCATTCCTGATTCGGTGGTGGGATTCTCTAATGACACCACGGGCCAAACGGTCACGGTGATCCTGGGTGAGAAATTCGATGCACTGCGCAGCCCGGAAGATGCTGCCGCCCAGCTTACCGACGGGCAACTCACTTCCCCGGGCAATTGCGTGCCGGTGAGCGAAGCGCGGAAGTAGGCGGCTGGCTTAGTTGCCCGCCACCGCGCCGGGCCCGAGGTGATCATCGCGGTCCGAGTAGAACACGGTGAAGCGCTCCACCACCACATCCCCGGTCGGATCAAATTCCAGCCCGGCCGCCGCCGCTTCCGCCCGGAAGAATTCCGTGTGGGCAGCGCGCCAGCTCTCCAAGCTGCAATCCCCTTCGCCTTCAGCCTGCGCGACCTCCGCACTGACCTCTGCGAAAGGCATGACCTCCACGCTATCGGTGCGAATAAGGGCACGCGGGCGTTCCTCCCCATCCAGCACAATCGCCAAATCGCCTTTTTCGGGGAGCGGCACATCTTCGGCGCGGTAGCTATCCGCCCAGCTCGACGTGGCAGTTTTCTTCCCCGCCACGATAAGTTCAGCAATCTCGGTGGCCTCTTCGGAGGTCAAACCGAAGCTAAATGCCGGGGGCCGGAAAGCGGAAATTGATTCGCCACCGGTGATGACCTCAAGCGGGTTGATTTTCCCGCGCGTGACCGCGCGGGCCCAAAAAGCTTCGAGGAAACCTTCTACCTGGGTGTTCTCACTCATGAGCGCCCTCCTCGGACAGTTCGGACAGTTCGGACGGTCCGGACAATCCGGACGGTTCGGATGCGCGTTTCGCGGCCCCCGGGTTCAAACCTTCGGCCTCCAATGCGGCATTGAGCCATTGGGTGGTAAGAATACGCACCAGGGCATTAGCGCCCAGGGCCCCGCCCGCGATGGTCAGCGCGCGATACCCGCGTTTATTCCAGCGCCGCGCCCCGGCGATAACCATCGCCAAGCCCAGCCCGGCCTGCGCGGAAGAAATAATCTCCAGCAGCCGCGGATGATCCAGGTAGAGGCGCCGATACACTTTCCACATTCCGGCCGGGGCCGAACCGTAACCGGATACTTCATAGGCCAGGGATGCTTTCATGCGTTCCGGAAAAGCCTGCGGGGTGAAGACGGTCGCTTCCGGAATATCCGCCGGAATATCAGCGGCTTCCCGCGCCCCGCGCAGCACTTCGCCCACCGCTGCCGGCAGGCCCAACACCTCAAGGAAGCGCGGCACCGCTTCGGATACCGGGGCGGTAAGCGCCTCGGTGAGATCCCCGGCATCAACCTCCGGGAAATCATCAAGAATACGCCGCACCCGCGCGCCCGCTCCCAGTTCTTCCCGGGAGAAGGCCGCGGCGGCGCTATTGGCTTCCACGTGCGGAAGATCCTGGAGGGTATCCAGCCACTTCCAGTAGGTGATCCCGGAGTTCTGCCGGATCACCAAAACCGGGTTGCGCCAGCTGGGCGCCGCCCCCGCGGTGGAAAGCACAATCACGAATCCGGGCCGCCGCCCGATTTCCGCGTCGCGAGCCAGGGGCACATCGGCCACCATGACATTGGCGTTCCCGTGCGCGAAAACAGCCACCGGCTTTTTGATGCGAGCCGCCAGGCCCGGCACCCGCGCGAAAGGCACATCGGAAATAGCCACCATGGGCCCGTCGTGCATGGTCGGGATTTTGCCTTCATCGCCGGGCAGCAGCGGGGAATCCGAAACCGGCGCGAAAGCCTGAGGTTCCTCCGCTATCGGGTTCGCCGCGGCCGGTTCCGCCGCGTGAGCGGCGGCGTCGTCGTGCTGAAGGTGTGCATCCGCGTACGCGAGATCTGCTTCCGTAACATCCACTTCACCCAAATCAATATTCGGGTACACCACGTAACCATCCACCTCAATGTGGATTTTGCGCAGCTCGTGATCCATTTTTTGGGCGAAATCCACGAGGTTGAGACCGGGCACGATGCCGGGTTCTTCCTCCCGAGCGCTCGCGCCGGTATCGGTATCCGCACCGGCTTCGGGATCCTCACCGCTTCCAGAAGGCACCGTGTTTTCCTCGCTCGCCGGCACCGACGTGCCGCTAGGCCCATCCGATTCAGCCGCTTCCAGCACGCTCCGGATCGTGGCGACGCGGCGCCGCTTGCCGGTCACCGCGATTTCGAAACGGAAAATATCGCCGTCGTGATCCCCGCGGACCACCACGCCTTCGCGCGCGAAAAACTCCTCGAGCTGGGCGGGGCTGGTCAGGCTCTGGTCGAGCCGCTGTACCTCACCGCGAACCGGCCTCCACTGATACATTGTCCCCTCCGTTCATCCGTGCCCGGATCCGATCAACCTGGTAGAGCGAAATCCCCGTGGCGACCGCGGCGTTGAGCGATTCCATGCGCGCGGCAATCGGAATCGAGGCAATCACATCGCATTTATCGCGAATGAGCCGCGCCAGCCCGCGCCCTTCCGAGCCGGTCACCAGCACCAGCGGGGTATCGGCCAGGCTGAGGTTCTCCACCGTGGTGGAGCCGCCGCCGTCCAAACCAACCACGAAATAGCCCATTTTCTTCAGCTCATCAAGCGTGGAAGCAAGGTTCGTGACCCGCGCGGTCGGCACAATGGACACCGCCCCGGCCGACACCTTCCACACCGTGGCATTCACCCCGGCCGCGCGGCGCTCCGGCACGATGACCGCGTCCGCGTTGAAAGCCGCCGCGCTGCGCAGCACCGCCCCCAGATTATGCGGGTCGGTCACCGAATCGAGAGCCACGAAAAGCGGCAGCGGCCCGCCCGCTTCGTGGCGTTCCAGGGCCGCGCGTGCTTCCTCGATGGCATCCGCGTACTCGTAGGGCGGCACTTCAATAGCCACACCCTGGTGCACGGCGTTATCCGTCATCCGGTCGAGCTCCCCGTGGGAAACTTCCACCAGCGGGGCGCCCAGCGCGGTTGCCTGCGCCGCGAGCTCCGCCAGGCGCTCATCGCCCACCGCGGAAGTCTGCATAAAGACCCTGGTCAGGGGCACGCCGGCCCGCACCGCTTCGCGTACCGGGTTGCGCCCGCAAATGAGTTCGTGGCCGGGTGCCGTATGCAGATCGCGGCGCAGCTTGAAACTGGAACGTTCGCGCGCCTCCGCCTGCGCCTTGCGGGCATCGCGCACCTGCTTTTCTTTATAGGCCTTGTGGTAGACCCGTTCCTCCGCTTTCGGGGTGGGGCCCTTGCCCTCCAAGCGCCGGCGGTTGTTCCCGCCCGAGCCGACCGTAGCTCGCTTCTTGCCCTTGGGGCGCCGGGTGCGTCCGTCTCCCATATTTCTCCTACTTTTCTTCCGCGCCGGTGGCGGGCTTTTCCGTGCCGGTGGCGGGCTGTGCTGTTGCGGTGGCGGGTTGCCCGGTTTCGCTAGCGGGCACGCCTGCGCCTGCCGCGGGCACTTTCGCCGCGGTGGCGGTTTTTTGCGCGTTTTCTAGGTGCCAGTGCGCGCCGTCCGCCGAATCTTCCACCGCGATGCCGGCCGCATGCAGAGCATCGCGGAGCGCATCGGCCCGGGCCCAGTCTTTCGCAGCGCGCGCGGCCGCGCGTTCCGCCAGCATAGTATCGACGACGGCGCCCAGCGCCCGCGCGGTTGCTTTGTCAGCGCCACTGGAATTACGCCAGGGGGCAGCCAGGGGATCCAGGCCGAGCACATCGAGCATGGCCCGCACCCGCACCTGGGCGGCGCGCACTCCGGCGCTGTCCCGCTCCGCGAGCGCGGCGTTCCCGCGGCGCACCTCCTCATGGATCGCAGCCAGGCCACTCGAGACATTGAGGTCATCATCGAGGGCCCGCACGAATGCTTCGGGTAGATCAGCCGGACCCACCGCCGCGATTTCTTCCGCCGGTACTTCTTCAGTGGCAGCCACCGAGCGTTCCACGAATCCGGCCAGGCGCTCCCACACCGTCCCGGCTTCCGCCAGGCTTTGCGGCGAGTAGTCCACGGTGGAGCGGTAATGCACCGTTCCCAGCGCGAAACGCACCACCGCCGGGGATACCTGCGCGGTAACATCCTCCAAAGAGATGACATTCCCCAGCGACTTACTTATTTTTTCGCCATTAACGGTCACCCAGGCGTTATGCATCCAGTACCGCGCAAAATTACGCCCGGCAGCATGCGCCTGCGCCTGCTCATTTTCATGGTGCGGGAAACGCAAATCGATCCCGCCGCCGTGAATATCAAATTCCTTACCCAAGTAGTGGGTGGACATCGCGGTGCACTCCAGGTGCCAGCCCGGCCGCCCGCGCCCCCAGGGAGTATCCCAAGCCGCGCTTTCCGGTTCGCCCGGCTTAGGGGCCTTCCACAGCGCGAAATCATGCGGATCGCGCTTATCGGCTTCCCCGCCTTCCTCATCTACCACCATATTTTCGAGCTTTTGGCGAGTGAGGGAACCGTAATCGGGTAGCGATGCGACGTCGAAATACACATTGCCGGGCTTGCCCACATAGGCGTGGCCGGCGTCGATAATCTCCTGAATAAGCGTGATCATCTGCGGGATATGCCCGGTAGCGCGCGGTTCGTACGTGGGATCCAGGATGCCGAGGGTGCGGTAGGCAGCGCTGAATTCCTTTTCGAAACGGTAGGCCCAAGCCCACCACGGGGCACCGGCCTGCGCTGATTTATCGAGGATCTTATCGTCAATATCGGTAACGTTGCGTACCAGGCGCACTTCATTGCCGCAGCGGCGCAGCCACCGCACCAGCACATCGAAGGCCAGCGCGGAGCGAATATGCCCGATATGCGGGGACCCCTGCACCGTAGCGCCGCACAGGTACACACTGACCTTCCCGGGTTCCAGGGGAACGAAATCCCGGACGGCACGGGCTGACGAATCATAGATCTTGAAGCTCACGTAGTCAGTTTACCCGCTCCCTGCCAGCCAGGCAGCGCCCTTCCTCTGCTGGTGTACCGAGACTGCGCAACTGCGCCGTGGCCGAAGCTGCGCCGTCGTACCTATTCCCGTACCCCTCCCCCGCGAGCGCCGTTCAACGCCTCGTTACCCTCCTCGCCTACGATGAAGCCATGCACAACACTTCCGCGACGCCGGGCGCGAGCATGCCGCCGGCCACGCAACCGGCCAGCACGCCGGCCACGCCGCCCGCGCGTTCCGTTCTTTTCAACCGCCGCGTGCTCCCGTGGGTGCTGTGGGATTGGGGTTCGGCAGCTTTTAACGCCGTCGTCACGACTTTCGTTTTCACCCCGTATCTGTCCAACGAAAAATTCTTCGGAACCCAGGCCAATGCTTTGATCGGCTGGGGCCTGGCGCTGGCCGGGCTGCTCGTGGCGCTTATCGCGCCTGCGGTGGGGCAATGGGCGGACCGCTCGGGGAAGAAAAATTCCCTCCTCACCCTCACCACGCTCGTCACGATTGTGTGCATGGCGCTGCTGTTCCTGGTGGCGCCCTCGCCTTCTTACCTGTGGCTCGGGGTGGTGCTGCTGGCCGTGGGCAATATCGTTTTCGAGATCGGTTCGGTGGTCTACAACGCGATGGTCACCGATATTTCCACGCCGGCCACCCTGGGCCGCATCTCCGGTTTCGGTTGGGGTATGGGTTACGTGGGCGGTATCGTGCTGCTCCTCATCCTTTTTATTGGTTTCATCAGCCCGGATACCGGTTGGTTCGGGGTGACGAGCGCGAACGGGATGAACATCCGCGTGTGCATGATCGCGTGCGCGCTGTGGACGCTCGTTTTTTCCGCCCCGCTCATGGTGCTGTCCCGCGACGAAGCCCCGCGCGGGGAACAATCCCGCGGCGTCATCGCCGCCTACCGGGCGATTTTCCGCTCCATTGCGCGGCTGTGGCGCGCGGATCGCTCCACGTTCTGGTTCCTCATTTCTTCCGCGATTTACCGCGACGGCCTGGCCGGCGTCTTCGCCTTCGGCGGGGTGCTCGCGGCCCGCGTTTTCGGTTTCACGCCCGGGGAAGTCATGATTTTCGGCATCGCGGCGAACGTGATCGCGGGGGTTGCGACCATTGCGTTCGGGTGGTTGGAAGATATTATCGGCGCGCGCCGCGTCATTTTGATGTCGCTCACTTTGATGATCGCGTGCGGCTGTGTGTTGTTCTTTATGCACGACGCCGGAAAATCCCTCTTCTGGGTCTTTGGCTCCCTACTGTGCATTTTCGTGGGGCCGGTCCAGAGTTCTTCGCGTACCTACCTGGCGCGGCGTGCCGGCCGGGAGAATAGCGGCGAGCTTTTTGGCCTCTATGCCACCACCGGCCGCGCGGTTTCTTTCCTCACCCCGGCGCTTTATTCGGCTGCGATTATGAGCTTCGGTTCGCTGGCGGGGGTAAGCGGCGACGCCGCGGCCCACTACGGAATCCTCGGGATTATCGCGGTGCTCGCGGTGGGACTGGCCGCTTTCTACGGTTCGCTGCGCGCCGGGCGGCGCTAACTCTGGCATCGGCCGCCGGGGAGGCCCGGCGCTAATCTGCGGCGAGCCACCGCAGTCCCGGCGGGGCACTATATGTTTTCAGACCTGTAGTGCATTTGTCGTACATGCGAAGTACATCTCGGAAAAACACACCCGCCCCGGCCGGCGCGGCGTAGGTGGAGCGAGTCGTTCTCAAGCGCCGATGCTGCACAACGTGCATTTTAGACCGTTGGGTGCGCAGAATGTACGTCCCTGACAATAAAACAGAGAAAAACTGTCACCTACGTACATTCCGTTAGCCGGCCTGGTCGCTCACTTCCTCGAAGTGAGCATTCTGGACAGGCGGACCTGCAAAGTGGGCGTAAGGAACCCAAACCCCGGTGAAAACGGTGCTGTTATGCCCACTTTGTTTTTCAGAGTTGCCTTGGTGCCGGCTCGGCGGGTCGGAACGGGAGCGTACTGGGCGGGTGGATGCGGACCAGGTTGGGTTGGGCTGGCCTCCAGCCCCGTGATGTGGTGCCAAAGTGGTACTAGAGAACATCGGCCCTTACAGAGTGGTACTGCACGACAGGAAACCGGGCGTTCACCGTAGCTCCAGTACCACTCTGTTCGTGATCACCGGGTGCCGGGGCCACCTTGGTGTAAGCAGCGGTCACAAAGTGCAAATCCCGGACGGGTCGGGGGGTGCGGACGGTTTCCTAGAGATTTTTAAGGAGATCGTTCAATGAATAAGAAACCGGGAGTTGCGAACGGGAT
>NZ_JBOZDP010000009.1:0-72668 GCF_051265835.1 Actinotignum inguinis
AGATGTCCGTGGCCTACCCTGACCGGTTTAATAAGTATTTATAAACAATGCTCACACACAAACAACTTGACACACTCGACGAATGAGATAGATAGCATCATCCTGGTACTTCGAAAAATCTGAACGAATTGAGAAAAGATAATTTAGATCCCTACCTTGAATTCCCGTAAGAATAATATTTTCCTCACCTGAGGGATTCGCCTCTTCGACTACCTCATAGCGAATATCCTGAAATCCAATACCCCTCGTCTGCGATTGCAGCTGTGCGAATTGTTTGCCTTTTAGTCGAAATACCGTGCGGCCCCTAGTCCAGAAAGCAAATTCCGCTTTTTTGCTATTCTGATAAGTGCCAGCCTCATCAAACGTCCAGTTCGAGATATCTATAATCGTTATATTCTCCGCATCTCGGAACATCCACCGGAAATTCGCCTTAGTATTAGGCTTCCACCTCGATACATCTGGATTAGCTCCAGCCTCCCAAAACATTTGCGTGAAGTTTGTACAGTTACTAACATCCCAGTTGGAAACCTCTGGATTAGCCCTGTGGGTTTGCGCAAACATTCCCCTCATATTCGTAACACCGCTAGTGTTAATACCGTAAGGCGGAAAGTAAATCTCGGCATTAAAACAGCCCTGAAACAAGATAGAGGAGTCAGCCGGAAAAATAATGTCACTACCCTCTTTCGGAGCGAAAAGTATTTTCCTTGGCTCCGCTTTCCCCTGCGTGGCACAGTGTTGTTTTTTCAGATCCATCCACTGTTTACGGTCGAGTTCGCCGTGGCCAGCTACGGTGAGTGTTTTTGTGGTGGAATCCCAGGTGGCGGTGAGGTTGGGGCCGACGGGGATACCGGCAGCGCGCTCCGTTGCACGCGTTTCTCCCCCATCGGAAGTGTCGGGTGACGCGAGGCTAGGAGCGGCTACCCCCCCCCCGCTAAAACAGCAAGCGCGGCAATAACGGCAGCCGCTCGTTTGATCAGCTTCACTACTAACCCCTCACCAATTGATACCGTTACAGGCAAACATCCCACACCCGTCGCGAAACCATTTTCACGTTCAATAAGGAATAGGAATGAGTACGACTGCATAGTCGCTTTCTTGATTTACCTTAGCTAATTTCTACAGTTTCCACCACGGGTGACGTTCAGGATAATTCCAGCACGAACCACGCAGTAGTCAGACTTTTCCGCTTATTTATGCGGCAATAGGTAGCTACTTGTGACTAAAGTCTCGAGCGGAAACGTCTTTTGTAACCAAAATTCAACAGAGCGAAAACGAGCCCACCATAGCTCGATTACTTGCCGAATACACCGTCGATTTATACATAATAATTAGTTTTCTATGCGGCCTAACAGTGACTATTTCTATCTATTATTTTCACTGTCGCGAAAACTGGAAGCATATACCACCCCGTAAAAATGCTATTTTTTAGCGTTCATGCACCGCCAGACCAAAACGCAGTTCAGCTCCGTGAAGGTATATCCAGAATTCAACGGCGCCACGCCCGCTGGCAGCAGGGGCTTCCGGCCGCCGCCGGCGGATCTCGCTCCCCGCGCGATTCGGCTACCCGCGTGATCCGCTAGGGCACCAGCTACCGCCCGGCTTCGCTGTGGCCTTCCATCCGGGCCATGGCGATGTCCTCCGATTCGGTCACCTGGTCCACCCGCACCCGGTCGATGCGCCGCCCGTCCAGGGACTGTACGGTGAGCTCCACCGCGCCCAGCCGGGTGGAATCCCCTACCTGCGGCATGCGCCCCAGCTGGGCGATGATATAGCCGGCCAGGGTATCGAAAGGCCCCTCGGGGAGCTCCACCCCGAGCATTTTGAGCACCTCGGGACGGGTGGAGAGCCCGTCCATATCCCGCACTCCCCCGTGTACCTGCACCTTGGGGACCTCGCGGTCGTATTCATCGCGGATTTCGCCCACGAATTCTTCCATCACGTCCTCAATGGTGACGATGCCGTCCGTACCCCCGTATTCATCCACCACGATGGCCAGATGAGCGTGGGCTTTCCGCAGATCTGAAAGAGCCTCCAGCACATCCTTACCCGTGGGGAAGAACGTCACCGGGCGCACCAAATCGCTCACCCGTTGAGCCGTGGGAGCGGGAGCGAGCATATCGCGAATGTGTAGGAAGCCGATCACGTCGTCGTCGTTCCCACCGCGGCGCACCGGATAACGCGAGTGTTCCAGGGCCGTAACGAGGGGGCGTGCTTCGTCGAGGGAAAGTTCCGCGTCCAGGAATTCCACTTCGGTGCGCGGCGTCATAACCTCCTGGACGGTGCGGTCCGAAACGGACAGCATCGAGACGACCATATCGCGTTCCTCGGTGCCAATCGTTTCCTGGCTGGCCACGAAGGCACGCAGCTCCGCGACTCCCATTTCTTCGCGCTGCTCTTTCGGGTCGCGGCGCAACAGCCGCAGCACCCCGTTCACGCTCGCGCCTAGGAACCAAATGACCGGGCGCAGCACCGCGGTAATAAAAGCGAGGGGCCGAGCGGCCAGCGTGGAGATAGTTTCCGCCGATTGCAGGGCGATGCGCTTGGGCACCAGCTCCCCGAACACAATGGAAATATAGGAAATCACGAGCGTGGTGAGCACAAAAGCCAGGGTGGTGGCCCCGTTTTCGGACATCCCCCAAGCTCTGAACGTGGGCGCGATCTCCGGGGCGATGGAGGCCGCACCGAAGGAGGCGGAGAAGAACCCGGCCAGGGTCACGCCCACCTGAACTGCGGAAAGAAACTGGTTGGAATCCGAGGTTAGGCGCTGGATCGTTTTCCCGGAGGCGGAGTTCTCCGCCATCTCGTCGATCTGCGTTTGCCGCAGGGAAACCAGCGCGATTTCCGAAGCGGCGAAAAACGCGCCGATCAGCGTGAAAACAACAACCCAGATAATGTTCATAGCTAAGGGACTCACTCCACCAGTATGGACGAGCCCGCGCCCACCAGGCCCACCGCGTCTCAGAAACAAGCGGCAAGCGAACACGGGAGGGGTGCAGTGGCACAGCGACGGCGCAGCGCCTGCGTGGTGGCGTGCCAGGGTGCTGCGGCGTCGTTCTTAAATAACGGGGGGCGTGAGGGCGAAACGCGCAAGGAAAAAGAGGGCTGCGGCCAGGAGGAGGAGGGTGGCGGCGTCGGTGATGCGCGAACGCACCGAGGGGACGTAGCCGGTGGGTAGGGTCAGGCGCGCCACCGCGAGGATCACGAAACTGCCCGCGAGCGCGAGGATGGCTACGCGCGGGTCGGCGAGGAAGGCGAGGGCCACGATGATGCCGATCCAGGCCGCGCAGGCCCAGTAGACCAGCGGGTGGGAAAAGTGCGCATTCACGTGAGCCAGTATAGCCCGCGCCCGGGCGGACGCTCGCGGCCTGCGCGGTGCTACCCCGGGCATGGGGTGCCCAGCCTGCGCGGGCGCCCGCCCGCAGCTACATGGTGAAGAGGTGGAAGAAGGCGCCGATAAAGCGGATGTCTTCAACCGTATGCGTTTTGAGATTGACGGTGAGGAGTAGGGCCACGATCCCCCAGGCCACCGTGAGGCTCACCCAGGCCCAGCGCCGTATCCGGTAGCGGCCTGTGCCGCGCGGCAGGGCGTGGCGGCGGGTATGCAGCGCGTGCCGAGGCACGTAGCGGGGGCGGCGCACCAGGGCTCGCCCGCGCACAATACTCCCCGCGGCCAGCAGCGCGAAGAGCAGATAGGCGCCGGCGACGGTGGTTTTTTGGGTCATCCACCCGCGGGTGGCCACCACGCTTTTCGCTCCGCCCGCCCGATCACCATTCCACCACTCCAGCGCCCCGGGCAGCTGTTTTTTCCAGGTGTCCCAGGAGTGCCCGCCGTTCGGGTCCAGGTGCACGGTGGTTTTCAGGCGCGGGTTCTTGACTTCCTCCAGGCCGCGCGCCAGTTCCACCGGGTCGTTATCGGTGCGGGTGCCGGTGAAGTACATGGACTGCGGCCAGCTCGCTTTTTTCATGAGGTTGGTGACGGTGAATTGTTCGCGCAGGCCGGGGGCTTGGGTCAGGCCGATAACCGGCACGTTGTACCCGGAAAAGGAAATCACCGAGGCGAAGGTTTGCGGGTTGTACAGCCCGAGCACCGGCGCGCACCAGCCCCCGTAGGAGGCCCCGGCAATGGCCCAGTCGCGCCGATCCGCGGAGACGGAAAAATTCTTGCGCACCATCTGCACAACATCGCGGTTCACCCAGGTTCCCACCGCGGGCCGCCCGGATAGATCCACGCAATCGGGCTGCTGGTTATCCACATTGAGGGAGGGGACCACCACGATCGTATCGGGCGCGCTCGCCGGCATCGTATGCTCCAAATCCAGCACTCCCGGAATTTTCTCCGTCTGCGAGGGAAAGCCCTGGATCATGACGATCACGCGGTAGGTGCGCTCCGGGGAATAATCCGGGGGCAGGTACACCCATACGGGCAGCTCAAGGCCGGATTCGGGGCCGCGGAAGACGGTTCCCACCACCCCGTGCCCGGCCGGGGTGAAATCGGCTTTCCATTCTTTGCCTTCCGGCATGGGGATCTCACCGGATTGCCCGGCGTATTTGGGGAGCTCGCTCGTCACCGCGGTCACGGAAGCCTTGCCGCCGCTTTTCGTGAAAATGGTTTTGACATCGCTCCACGTGCTTGCGTACTGCAAGTTGAGGTTCATGCCCACCCCAATAGCGACGACGCCGCATACGGCTGCCACCACCATGGCAAGCACCGGAATCGCGGTAGCCAGGCGGCGGGTACGCGGGATGGTGCGCACCCCCAGCGCCAGGAAAGCCAGCGAGCAGAGGCCGGCAGCCAGGAGCGCCCCGTGCGTATTGGGTTGAAGCATAGGCAAAATTTTAGGCCGCTCGGGCACCTCCGCGCGCCGTTATTTCACTCTATGCCCAGCTCTCCTGTTATTTTTCCTCACTTTTCCCACGCTCCTCCCAGTCAGCGGCGGCCGGCTGAGAAGATGCTGGTTCCGCAGCGGTCGCGGCGGTAGGAGCCGTGACCGCGGCATCCGCTGTGGTGGCGGAAGTGGGCGCTGCGGGGTGGGCGGCGTCGTCGTTCTGCTGCGGGGCGGGGCGCAGGGCGCGCCGTACCCGGTAGCGTTCCCACAAGGCGCGCACCCACGCCCAGAAGTCGCGCGCGCCGTAACCGAGCGCGAAGGGTAGCAGCACCGTGAGCGCCACGCAGCCGGTGAGGAGCGGGGCGCGGGTGCCGACCTCGAGCATGCGGCCCGGGCCGATCCCGCCGGTGGCGAATTGCCCGGCCAGGGCCACGAGCACCAGGAGTTCCAGGGCGCCCACCGCGGCGCTCACCCAGTCGCGCGGGAGCAGCGAGCGGATAATTCCCCAGGCCAGGCCCGTGAGGATGGGGATGATGAGGAGCCAGGCGGGGCGCAGGGCCGGGTCGGGCAGCAGGCCGAACACGGGAAGGCCGGGGATGGGGGCGAAACTGCCGCCCAGGGCCGAGAAGACCGCGCCGCTGCCCACCGTGAAACCGGCGCCGGTCACGTAGGCCAGTGCCCATACCGCCAGCGCGGGAGCGAAAAGCAGCTGGGTGAGGGTGAAGAGAATCGTGCCGGTGAGATCGGTGAGGTAGGCGGCGTGCAGGGCCTGGGCGCGCCCGAAGCCGAGCACCACCGCGGCAAGAACCAGGAGGAGGCTCACTACCGCCAGGGTGGCGGCGAGCGGTGCAATGAGGCGCCAGCCGCGTTCCAGGATGGCCACGCCGGGCCAGGCCGGGCGTTCCAGCCAGGCGCATTGGCTGGCGGCGAAGCCGAGCACCGCCCCGCCCACGAGGGCGTGGAGCAGGGATGATTGCGGGAGGGAGAGTAGGCAGATCACGCCGGCGCTGCCCGCTCCGCTCAGCGTGGCGATGGCTACGTCCCACCAGTCTTCCACCACGATGGCACGCAGGAAACGCACCGTGAGCCAAGCGATAAGTGCGGTGAGGAGCAGGGGCATGAGGCCGATATGCCCGCCCGCGCTCACCAGCGGCGTGCCGAGGGCGAGCAGCCACAGGGAGCCGCCCAGGCGTGCCGCGCCCTGCCAGGTTACGTCCCCGAGCAGCGGGGAGGCCGCGGTGAGGGTGTATCCGAGCAGGCAGATGAGCACCACCGTGATCCAGGTGAGGACCACGGGCTGGATAACGGCCAGGGCGAGCGCCACGCGGCGCGAATACGTTAACATCCCTTCCATGGTGGCGCGCGATGGGTGCCGGGCCGCGGAAGATGGCCCGGCGTGTTGCTCACCGCACCATATCGCGCGGCCGCAGCGTGCTCGCGGCGGGGCTTTCGCTCCGCCGCACGCGCGGAGCCTGCGCTCCGCTACGCGCAGCGGCACCTTCGCGGCGCTTAGCCGAGCGCGCCCTTGAGCTCGCTCACCCGGCCGGCGATATCCGCGGCGATCTGCTCCGCGCCCTTTCCGGCCGCCGCCAGTTCGTGAATCCGGGAAACCAGGGCCGATCCCACGATCACCCCGTCGGAGAGCGCTCCCATGCGGGCGGCCTGCTCCGGGGAAGAAATCCCGAAGCCAATCGCGCAGGGAGTATCCGTGACCGAGCGGATCTTCTTTACGATGGCCCCCACATCGGTGGTGATATTCGAGCGCATGCCCGTCACCCCCATGGAGGAGACCACGTAGAGGAAGCCGCGCGCGGCCCGCGCAATCGCTTCGATCCGGTCCTCGGAGGTAGGCGCGATCAGCGAAATGAGATCAACGTTATGCACAGCCAAAGCCCCCTCGAATTCGGCCTTCTCCTCGAAAGGCACATCGGGGAGGATCACGCCGGAGACCCCAACTTCCGCGCAGCGGCGCGCGAAGCGCTCCGGGCCGTAGGAGAAGACCACATTAGCGTAGGTCATGATGACGAAGGGGCACTCCAGATCCGGGCGCACCTGGCCGATCATCTCAAAAATTTTGTCCGTTGTGGCTCCCCCGCGCAGCGCCCGCTCCGAGGAAGCCTGGATGACCGGGCCCTCGGCGGTCGGATCAGAGAAAGGCACGCCGAATTCGATGAGATCTGCACCGGCCCGGCCGGCCGCGCGGATAATGTGCGCCGTCGTACCTAAATCTGGATCCCCGCAGGTGAAGAACGGAATAAAAGCTTTGCCGCGGGAAAAAGCCCGGGCGATGGGTACCTGTTTAGTCATGGATATCTTCTCCCCGGTAGCGCGCGATGGCCGCGACGTCCTTATCCCCGCGGCCCGAGAGCGTGACGATAATAATCTTGCCCGGCATCTCCGGGGCGATCTTCATGGCGTGCGCGAGGGCGTGCGCCGATTCAATCGCGGGAATGATCCCCTCGGTGCGCGAAAGGTATTCGAACGCATCCACGGCCTCCGCATCGGTGACCGGGACGTATTCCGCGCGCCCGATATCGTGCCAGTAGGCGTGCTCGGGGCCAATCCCCGGGTAGTCCAGGCCGGCCGAGATGGAGTACACCGGGGCGATCTGCCCGAATTCGTCCTGGCAGAAATAGGATTTCATGCCGTGGAAAATGCCTTCGGTGCCGGTGGCGATGGTCGCGGCGGTATCCGGGGTATCCACGCCCCGCCCGGCCGCTTCCGCGCCGATGAGGCGCACGCCCGCATCATCTACGAAGTTGTAGAAAGAACCGGCCGCGTTCGAGCCGCCGCCCACGCAGGCGATGACGGCATCGGGCAGGCGCCCCTCAGCTTCCAGGATCTGGGCGCGGGCCTCGCGGGAAATAACCGCTTGGAAATCACGCACGATCGTGGGGAAGGGATGCGGGCCCATAACCGAGCCGAGGCAGTAGTGGGTATCGCTCACCCGCCCGGTCCATTCGCGGAAGGCTTCGCTGGCGGCGTCTTTGAGGGTGCCGGTCCCGGATTTCACCGCGACCACATCCGCGCCCAGCAGGCGCATG
This sequence comes from Actinotignum inguinis, assembly GCF_051265835.1. NCBI lineage: Bacteria > Bacillati > Actinomycetota > Actinomycetes > Actinomycetales > Actinomycetaceae > Actinotignum > Actinotignum inguinis. Next base: position 7,871 of record NZ_JBOZDP010000009.1, read on the forward strand.
CGGTACACGTTGAGGGCCTGGCGGCGGGTATCTTCCTCCCCCATGAACACCACGCATTCCATATTGAAAAGCGCGGCAGCGGTGGCGGTGGCGACCCCGTGCTGGCCGGCCCCGGTTTCCGCGATGAGGCGGGTTTTGCCCATTTTCTTGGCGAGCAGCGCCTGGCCGAGCACGTTATTGATTTTGTGGGCGCCGGTGTGGTTGAGGTCCTCGCGTTTGAGGTAGATTTTCGCGCCGCCCAGGTCGCGCGTCATCCGCTCCGCGTAGTAGAGGAGGGAGGGCCGGCCCGCGTAGTTATTGAAAAGATCGGTGAGTTCGGCGTTAAATTCCGGGTCGTCGCGGTAGTGCCGGTAGGCGGCGTCCAGTTCTTCGATGGCCGGCATGAGAGTTTCCGGGATGAACTGCCCGCCGTGGATGCCGAAACGGCCCGGGCGCGCGGTAGCGCCGGCCGGCGGCGTGGAGGTTCCCGAGGTGGAGCTTTCCATCGTGTGTCCTTCGGTCATGGTTACTCTTTCTCCTGTGCGGGGGCGACGACGCGCGCCGCGGCCTGGCGCCACTGGGCCAGGACTCCTACTTTATCGGCGCTGCGCATGAGGGCTTCGCCCACGAGCACCGCGTCGGCACCGCCGGCCGCGAGCGCTTCCACGTCCGCGGCCCCGCGCACCCCCGATTCGGCGACGACGAGTGCCGTACTCTCGATACGGGCCCGCAACTGGCCCGCGGTGGCCAGATCAACCGAAAAATCTTTGAGATTGCGGTTGTTGATTCCGATAATGCGGGCACCGGCCGCCTGGGCGGAGTCAATTTCCGCGGCGTCGTGGGTTTCCACCAGGGCCGATAGCCCGAGGGAATGCGCCAGCTGGAGGTACTCGCGCAGGATCGCGGTATCCAGGAGCGAGCAGATGAGCAGCACCGCGCTGGCCCCCAGCGTTTTCGCCTGGTAGATCTGGTAGGAATCCACCACGAAATCTTTGCGCAGGCAAGGGGTAGCAACCGTGCGGGTGATTTCCTCCAGGTAGCTATCCGAGCCGAGGAACCACTGCGGCTCGGTGAGCACGGACATGGCTTCCGCCCCGGCCGCTTCGTAGGAGCGGGCAATATCGAGGTAGGGGAAATCTTCGGCGATGATGCCCTTCGAGGGCGAGGCTTTTTTCACTTCGCAGATGAAGCCGAGCCCGGGGCCGCGCAGGGCGGCCTCGAAGGGGAAGCTGGCCGGATCGCTCCCGGGTTCGCTGCCGGGGGCGGCGGCGAGTGCTTCGGCGGCAGCGGGGGCGGCGGCGCGTGCAGGCGCGGGTGCGGCGGCAGCGGGTGCAGGCGCCGCGGCGAGTGCTTCGGCGAGTTCGCGCATGCGGGCCGCGGGGATCTGTTCTTTATCGCGGGCCACCCGCTTTCGGGTGGCGGCGGCGATCTGCTCGAGAATATTAGGCACGCGAAGCCTCCACGAATTCGTCGATCTTGCGGTAGGCGCTGCCGTCGTCAATGAGGTCGCCGGCCATATCCACGCCCGCGGCAATGGAGCGGGCCTTACCGGCAATGTACAGGCCGGCACCGGCATTGAGCTGGACCACGTCACGCTTGGGGCCGGTGATTTTACCGGAGAGGATATCGCGGGTGATCTGGGCGTTTTCTTCCGGGGTGCCGCCGAGCATATCGGCCGGGGTGGCCCGGTTGAAGCCGAACACATCCGGGGACATTTCGAAGGTGCGGTATTCGCCGTTGCGTACTTCGCATACCGTGGTGGGGGCGGAGAGGGAAATCTCATCGAGCTTATCCTGGCCGTAGACCACCAGGCCGTGGTGGACGCCCAGGTCATTGAGGACGCGGGCGAGGGGCTCCACGAGGTATTCATCGTAAACGCCGAGGACCTGGTATTCGGGGTGGATCGGGTTGGTCAGCGGCCCGAGGATATTGAAGACGGTGCGGAAGCCGAGCTCCTTGCGGATTGCCCCCACGTTCTTCATGGACTTGTGGTAGAGCTGGGCGAACATGAAGCACATGCCCACCTCATCGAGGAGGCGCCGGCAGGTATCCGGATCCTGGTTGATATTCACCCCGAGGGCTTCCAGGCAGTCGGCGGTACCGGACAGCGAGGAGGCGGCGCGGTTACCGTGCTTGGAGACCTTGACGCCCCCGGCGGCCAGCACGAACATCGAGGTCGTGGAAATATTGAAAGAGTGGGCGTTATCCCCGCCGGTTCCCACGATTTCCAGGGTGGGGAAAGGAACCTCGAAGTAATCAGCGTGCTCGCGCATCGCAGTGGCGCAGCCGGAAATCTCATCGGTGGTTTCTGCCCGCGCGTTCTTGGTGGAAAGCGCGGCGAGGAAGGCTGCCGTCTGGGTGGGAGTGCTTTCCCCGCCCATGATCTCGTTCATAACGGTGTAGGCCTCGTCATAGGTGAGATCCTGCTTGGACACAACTTTAATAATGGCTTCTTTAATCATGACAACTCCGTACTTTGGAAAGTTTGTGTGGACTGCGGTGCTGAGCGGGCTGCGCTAGGCGTGCTGTGCTAGGCGGGCCGCGCTGAGCTAGGCGCCGCGCGCCATCGCCCCCGTGCGGCTTTCCACCAGCGGCAGCGCAGCTGGGCGCGGGTGGAGGCAGCCATGGCGGCAGCCGTAGCGGCAGTAGCCGGCGTGGCGGAAGGCGCCATGATGGAGACAGTGAGTGTGGTGGAGTGCCGGCGATGCGTGGATAGGGCATCGGGGACATAGTGCTCAGGTGAATGCGGTAGGTCCCGTTGCACGGGATTCTCCTCTCAAGTGGTTGGGGCGGCGTAGTTGCGCCGCAGGGGAACGCTTCTTAGGCGCGCCACCATCGCCAGGCCGCACCGGCCTGACCCTGTACCTTGAGATCCTGCTGCATAGCTGTGAGCTTAGCCCACCCCGGGTGACGCCCCCGCCCCGGTCCATCATGCGGACAGGTAAGGGCGGCAGCCAGCTAGCGGCGTCGTCGTACTACCAGAAGTGAGCGAGAGTGCCGCAGCTACCAGGCACGCAATTATTCTTATTGACTTTTCACCCAGCAATTCCCGGGATTTTTCGCGACGTTTCGCAGATTTGCCCTAGTGCTTTATGCGTGCATCGGTTAACATATTCAGGTCCCGAGTAAAGAAACCCATACCTTACATGCTTTCGTGATTGAAGAAGGACACCATGAAACATTCTGTTAAGTTGGCCGCGATTGCCGCGGCCGGGGCTTTGGCACTCACATCCCTGACCGGCTGCGCCACCGAAAACAAGGGCGCATCCGAATCGCCGGCCACCGACTCCTCAAAGGCCGCGGGCCTGTCGGTGGTGGCAACTACCGGTTACCTCGAAGATGTTATTCGCAATGTCGCTCCCGAGGCTAACGTAACCACCTTGGTCAAGCCCGGCGGTGATCCTCACACCCAGGAACTGACCACCCAGGATACCCAGGCCATCGAAAAGGCCGATCTTGTGGTGTGGACCTCCCACGATATGGAACACAAGATGATGGGCCAGCTCGAGAAGCTCGGCGACCGCCAGATCGCGGCCGCGGAAGCCATCCCGGAAGATAAGCTCCTCCCCTGGGAAGAAGACGGCAAGATCGAAGGCCACGACCCGCACGTGTGGAACTCCCCGGAGAACTGGCAGTATGTGGTGACGGCCACCGCCGCCAAGCTCGGTGAGATCGACGCCGCGAACGCGGACCTCTACAAGGCCAACGCGGAAGAATACAACAAGAAGATCGCCAAGGCCGCCGATGAAGCCAAGGCCAAGTTCGATAAGATCCCGAAGGAAAACCGCGTGCTCATCACCGGGCATGACGCCTTCAACTACCTGGGCGCTTCTTTCGGTATTGAAATCCACGCCACCGATTTCGTTTCCTCCGAATCGGAAATGTCCGCGGTGGAGCTCAACGAGCTCGCCACCCTCATTGCCGAGCGCAAGGTTCCGGTGATCTTCCAGGACAACCTCAAGAACCCCGAAGTCATTAAGCACCTCCAGGACGCGGTGCGCGAAAAGGGTTGGCATGTTGAGGTCTCCGATAACGAGCTCTTCGCCGATACCCTCAGCTCCGAAGCTCCCACGAATACCTACCTGGGCGCTTTCAGCTACAACGTTGATTCCATCGTCAGCGCGCTTTCGCAGAAATAGGTGATATCTATGGGATCCGCTACCACGCTGGCCTGTCAGATTGACCACCTGAGCGTCGCCTACCAGGATACGATCGCGGTGAGCGATGTTTCGCTCCGCGTCAGTCCAGGCCAGGTGGTGGCGCTTCTCGGCCCGAACGGCGCGGGGAAATCCACCGTCATGAAGGCGGCCCTGCGCCTTGTTCCGGCCCTCGCCGGGGAGGTCACCTTCTTCGGCGAACCACTCCCCCGGGTGCGTTCGCGTATTGCTTACGTGCCGCAAACCGCCACCGTGGATTGGGATTTCCCGACCACGGTGGGCGACGTCGTGCTCATGGGTACGTACGCCCAGCTGGGCTGGCTGCGCCGCCCGGGCGTGCGCCAGCGCGAAGCCGCCGCCGCGGCCATGGAGCGCCTGGGAATTTCCAATCTTGCCCACCGCCATATCAACGAGCTGTCCGGCGGCCAGCAGCAGCGCACCTTCGTGGCGCGCGCCCTGGCCCAGCACGCCGAGCTCTACCTCATGGACGAACCTTTCGCGGGTATCGATATCACCTCCCAGCAGGCGATTATGACGCTGCTGCGCGAACTGGTTGATGAGGGGAAAACCGTGATGATCGTGCATCACGATCTGCAGACGGTCCCCGATTTCTGCGATAGCGTGGTGCTGCTCTCTAGCGGCAAACTGGTGGCGAGCGGAAGCGTGGAGGAGGCTTTCACCGCGGAGAATATCGCGCGGGCGTACGGCCTTTCCATCGCCCTCGAACGCAAGTGAGGGCGCGGCGCAATGATTGATTTTATTTCCCCGCTGGAATTGTGGGGAACCTATATTTTCCGCACCATGCTCATCGGCACCACCCTCATCGGGGTGTTTTCCGGAATCGCTGGTTGCCTGCTCTACCTGCGCCGCCAGTCCCTGGTTTCCGACGTTATCGGGCACAGCTCCATCCTCGGTGTGGTTGCCGCCTTCACGGTGGCCACCCTGCTGGGCATGGATGGGCGCTCGATGGTGGTCCTAGTGCTCGGGGCAAGCGCGGCGGCGATGTGCGCCGTCGTTCTCACCAATATCATCGTGGCGCATTCGAAAGTGAAGGCGGATGCCGCCATGGCCATCTGCCTTTCGCTGTTTTACGGGGGCGGGATGGTGTGCCTGCGGCTGCTCACCCATTCTCACCTGCCCAATCGCGGCGGGATCGACAGCTACATGTTCGGCAATGCGGCGAATGTGCGCGCCGGGGACCTGGTGACCATCGCGGTATTCGGGCTGCTCACCGTTGCGGTGATTCTCGCTTTCTTCAAAGAAATCAAATTGGTGACTTTCGATCCGGTCACGGCGCAATTGCAGGGTTTCAGCCCGCGCGTGCTCACGCCGCTCATGCTGGTGCTCGTCACCATCGCTATCGTGATTGGAATCAAGGGCGTGGGGCTTATTCTCATGGTCGCTTTTGCGATTATGCCGGCCGCGGCCGCGCGCCAGTGGACGCACCGCATGTCCTCGATGATGGTGCTGGCCGGGATTTTCGGTGGGGTTGCGGGCGCGGCGGGCGCGTATCTGTCCGTCTGCCTGGGCAAGGTTCCCACCGGCCCGATCGTGGTGCTCCACCTCTTTGTTATTTTCGCGTTCTCGCTGTTGGCCGCGCCGCGCCGCTCCATCGTGGTGGTGGCCCTGCGCCAGCGCCGCTTACGCGGTGATCTTGCCACCCGGGCGCTGGCTTCCGCGGAGGTTCCTGTTTCTGCGGGCGCGCCAAGATCGGCGACGACGACGGCGCCTGCGGCGCCGGAGGCTCTGGCAGCCGGGGGTGCTTCGGAGAGGAGCGGGCAATGAGTTTCATTGTGGCAGTTATGTTGCTCGCGGTGGTGACCGCGGTGACCTGCGCGCTTCCGGGGGTGTTCCTGGTGTTGCGCGGGCAGTCGATGCTGGTGGACGCGATGTCGCACGCGGTGCTCCCCGGGATTGTGGTGGGCACGATTCTTTCTGGTTCCACGCATTCCCCGATCATGGTGGTGTGCGCGGCGCTCATGGGTTTGGTGGTGGTGCTGGGTGCCCAGCAGCTGGATCGCACCCGGTTGCTGACCGGCGATGCCAGCCAGGGCGTGATTTTCCCGGTGCTTTTCGCCCTGGGTATTTTGCTGCTCTCAACCACCCTTTCTCATGTCCATATTTGCCAGGACACCGTGCTCACCGGGGACCTGAATCTCATGGCTTTGAGCCCGGAACATATCATCATCGGTGGTTACGATATTGGCCCGCGCACCATGTGGCAGTTGCTCGCGGTGTGCGCACTCAACGCGATTTTCATCGCGGTGTTTTTCCGGGTTCTCAAAACCGATACTTTCGACGGTGATTTCGCGGCGACTATCGGCTTCCCGGTGCGGGCGGTGGAGCTGGGGCTCATGATGCTGGTGTCGCTGACCGTGGTGGCGGCTTTCAACGCCGCGGGCGCGATCCTGGTTATTGCCCTCATGGTGGTGCCGGCGGCCACGGCTATTCTTTTCGCCCGCTCGCTGCGCCACCTCCTGGTTCTCACTCTCCTGATTGCGGTGGCCGAGGCGCTCCTCGGCTTCGTGCTGGCCCTGTACCTGGATTTGGCGACCTCGGCGATGATGGCTTTCACCGACGGGGTGGTGTTCCTGAGCGCGCTGGCCTGGTACAAACTGAGCGGGCGCGCGGCGGCGCGTAGCCACCGGCGCACCCTGAGCGTGCCGGCCGCTGCTACTTCTCCACTTTCGTCAGCGGAGCGAAGCGCAACATCAAGCGTTTCGTGACCGAGCCGAAAGCGACCTTCGCGGTGGTGGACTTTCCTCGGCCTTCGAAGCCGAGGATGGTCCCCCGCCCGAAGGAGCGGTGCTCCACGGTGTCGCCCACCGCGAAGCCCTTGGTATCCGCGGCGTCGGCCGCGCCCACCGCGCTAGGTGCGCCCGGGGCGCCTGAGGTGCCTGGGGTGCCGCTCGAACCACCAATCGCGGAACCACCCGAACCGCCGGCCGCTGTATGCGCACTACCGGCGGAATCCGCCCGGGAGGCCGAGTTCGAGGTGGCGGGCACCCCGAGTTTCCCGGGTTTGAATGTACCTGAGCCGATGACAGGCCCGGCGTCGTCGTCAAAGAAAGAAGGTGCGCGCCGTTCCCGGCGCCCCCACCCGTAACCGGAACCAATGCCGGAACCAATGCCACCACCGCGCACCAGATCCTGCGAGGATTGTTCCCGGCGCCAGTCAATAAGTTCGGGCGGGATTTCTTCAATAAAACGCGAGGGCGGGAATTCCTGGGGCGCCCCCCACGAGGAGCGCGCTGCCGCGCGCGAAATATAGAGGCGTTCACGCGCGCGGGTGAAGGCCACGTAGGCGAGGCGGCGTTCTTCGGCGAGTTCGCGCCGGTCATCCAGGGAACGCATATGCGGGAAGGTGCCGTCTTCCAGGCCGGTGACGAAAACAACCGGAAACTCCAAACCTTTGGCGGTGTGAACCGTCATGAGGGTGGTTTCCCCTTCGGATTCGCTCCCCTCGGGAAGCCGATCCGTATCTGAGACCAGCGAAATCTGATCCAGCCACTCCCCCAACCCAGCATCCGGATTCTGGGCGGAGAACTCCACCGCGACCGCGTGTAATTCGGCCAGGTTTTCCACCCGGCTGAGATCCTGCGGGTCTTTGGATTCTTGTAGCACGGCCAGGTACCCGGATTCATCCATGAGGTAATCGAGGATATCCGCGGGTTTGCCGCCCGCGGCGGCATCCTGACGCGCGGTTTCGAGGATACGAGCCAGATCGGCGACGGCGCTGCGGGCCCGAGCCGTCAGCCCCGCAACTTCGCCGCGCTCCCGGTTCGGGGTAGCCACATCGGCCACCGCTGCACCGAAGGAAATATTCCAGCGTTGGGCGTGGGTGGCCAGGTGGCCCTGGGCGGTATCCCCCACCCCGCGTTTGGGTTCATTAATGATGCGGCGCAGCGAAACGGTATCATCCGGATTGGCTACCGCGTGCAGGTACGCGAGGGCGTCCTTGATTTCTTTGCGCTCATAGAAGCGGGTGCCGCCGATGACCCGGTAGGGGATCCCGGAGCGCACGAACATTTCTTCCAGGGCCCGCGCCTGGGAATTGGTGCGGTAAAACACCGCCACATCCCCGTAACGCACCCCGTTATTATCCCGGAGCCGATCAATTTCCGTGACAACGAAATGGGCTTCGTCGCTTTCCGAATCGGCCACGTAGCCGGTGATCTTTTCCCCGCTCCCCGAGTCCGTCCACAGCTTTTTCGGCCGGCGCCCCTCATTATGGGAAATGACGGCATTGGCGGCAGAGAGAATATTTTGGGTGGAGCGATAGTTTTGCTCGAGGACCACGCTGGTAGCATCCGCGAAGTCCTTCTCAAAATCCTCAATATTGCGGATGGTGGCCCCGCGGAAGGCGTAAATGGACTGATCGGCATCGCCCACCACGGTGAGCGCGGAACGTTCCGGGCCCTGCCCGGCCAGGGTGCGTACCAACACGTACTGGGCGTGGTTGGTGTCCTGATATTCGTCCACCAGAATGTGGCGGAAGCGGGTGCGGTAGCGCTCAGCTATATCCGGGTGGGAGGTGAGCACCTCCACCGTGCGCATAATAAGATCATCGAAATCCAGCGCATTGGCGCGCTCGAGGCGATCCTGGTAGGCGGCATAGGCCTGGGCCAGCACCTGGCCGTCCCTATCGGTTGCGGCCGCGGCCTGCGCGGCCGGGGTGACCAGTTCATCTTTGAGATTGGAGACCTGGCGGCTGAGCATTTTGGGCGGGTAGGCCCGGATGTCGATATTTTCTTCCCGGCACACCATGGTCATGAGGCGCTGGGAATCCGCGGCATCGTAAATGGTGAAGGTGGATCGCATCCCGAGCGCGCGGTGTTCGGCCCGCAGAATCCGCACGCAGGCGGAGTGGAAGGTGGAGATCCACATGCCGCGGGCCAGGCCGCCGAGCATCCCTTCCAGGCGTTCGCGCATTTCCCGCGCCGCCTTATTGGTGAAGGTGATGGCGAGGATATTGGCGGGGTGGGCCTGCCCGGTGGCGATGAGGTAGGCGATACGCGAGGTGAGCACCCGGGTTTTACCCGAGCCGGCCCCGGCGACCACGAGCAGCGGGCCGCCGCTGTGAATCACGGCTTCCCGCTGGGCGCTATTGAGGCCGGTGAGAATACGCGCCGCCGCGCCCGAGACCTCCGGCATGCTCGAAACCTCCGGCGCAGCCGCAGCCGCCGCCCCGCCCTGACCTGTAGGCGCGCTTTCAGCAGCCTGAGCCGGCGCGGGCACACCCGGGCGCCGCCCCACGGTAGCCCCGGCTTGTTGAGCGGCCGCCACGCGTTCCCGCAGCCGCGCGATTGTTGCTTTGTACGATTCCTCCATAGCCCTTCTAGGGTACGACACCACCCCGACACAAAAAACGCCCCCGAACTTCGCGTTGCTCTCACTCCGGGCACCGGCGGATGGCATGCGGCACCTGCCTGCCCGGCCGGCCCCGCGCCAACTAAGCTGCGGCGTCGTACCTATCGCGCCGGATGGACGCGCACCGCATGCTCGTTCGTGAAGGCGCGCAAACCCCAGGCGCCCTCCTCGCGGCCGTAACCGGAACGATTAATCCCACCAAAAGGCCAGGTGGGCGCCGATTCGCGGTGCTTATTGATAATGGTCATCCCGGCCGCGAGCCGCGCCGCGAACCGCTGCGCCTTCTCCAGGTCCTGGCTCCACACCGAGGACTGCAAACCGTAGGCGGTGCTATTGGCCAGCTCGAGGGCTGCTTCCTCATCCGCCACCCGGTAGAGCGCCACCACCGGCCCGAATAATTCGTTGCGAGCGATATCGTGGTCGGCGGGAATATCGGTGAGCAAGGCCGGGGTCATATAAGCGCCCGGCCGGTCAATTTTGTGACCTCCGTAATGGCGGTGCGCTCCAGCGGCGACGGCGCTCGCCACCCGCCGCACCACCTCGTCCCTGGCGGCAATCGAGGACAGCGGCCCCATATCCGTGGCCGGGTCGTCATAGGGACCCACCACGATGCTCGCGATCTCCGCGCGGGCCGCCGCGAGGAATTCTTCGAAAACGCTATCCAGCACGATAATGCGCTTATTCGAGGTGCAGACCTGCCCGGCGTTGAACACGCGGGTGCGCACCGCCTCCCGGGCCACCGCTGCGATATCGGCGGCATCCAGCACCACCATGGCATCATTGCCGCCCAGCTCCAGGAGGGAACGTTTCGTGTACTTCCCGGCCAACTGCGCAACCGAGGATCCCGCCCGCTCCGAACCGGTCAGCGATACTCCTTTGACGCGCGGGTCCGCCAGGACTTTCTCCGTATCCGCAATATCCAGGTAGATATTCTGGTACACCCCATCCGGCAGGCCGGCCTCGCGCAGCAGCGCCGCGAACGCAGCCGAGGAACGCGGGCAGATTTCCGCTTGTTTCATGAGAATCGTATTGCCGACCATGAGTTGGGGCAGCGCGAAGCGGGCGATCTGGGAATAGGGGAAGTTCCAGGGCATGATGCCCAGCAGCACGCCCAGCGGCTGGTGGAGCACGTAGGTGGGGATGCCATCGCCGGCATCCAGCGCGGTGGGTTCGAGGTAGCGCGGGGCGTTATCGGCGAACCAGTGGGCGTGCTGGCTGACGGTGGCGAGCTCGGCAGCGCCATCGCGCAGCGGTTTGCCCATTTCCCGCCCGATAATATCTGCGAGCTCCGCCGAGCGCTCCGTGATGAGCTCCCCGAAGCGGTGCAGGATCGCGGCGCGGGTGGCCATCGGGGTATCCCGCCAGCTGGTGAAGGCATCCCAGGAAGCGCTGATCACGCCCGGGATCGCGGCGGCGGGCAGGGAGGGGAAGCGTTCTTCCACCTCGCCGGTATTGGGGTTATGCACGCGGTAGTGAGTCATGAGTCTAGCCTACTGTGTTGCGGCCCACTGTGCCGGGCGAACCCGGCTATCATGGGGACATTAGTCCTAAATTGAGAAAGGAGTGGTGAACGTGGGAGATTTCTTCACCGGGGAAAGCGCCCCGGGAATGATTGATTGGGCGTCGATGCCCACCTACAACACCATTATGGCCATCGCGGCCGGAGTGGGCCTGATCTTGGTTGGCCGGCTGCTGGTGCACTTACGCAGCGCGGTTCCAGCGGGAGCTGTGGGAGCTGGCGCTGCCGCGAGCACAGCTGACACTCCGGGTGCTACCGCCGCCGCGCATGCCGCGGGCGCGGATGCCGCGGGCACCGATGCCGATAAGGCCGTGAGCCTGGACGGCTACACCCTCGGCTTCCTCGTAACCGGCCTGATCCAGACGCTCACCGGCCTGCACATGTCCCTCACCTGGCCGTTGGCCGCCGGCGGCTTCCCCTTCGACAATATTATCTTCGGGGAAACCTGCCTCGGCTTCGGCGTGCTCCTGCTGGCGGCGAGTTTCATCCTGTGGAAGCGCGGGGATCGCATCCTCGCCTCCGCCACCCCATTCAACACTTTCGCGCGGATCGCCCGCCCGGTCTCCATTTTCGCGCTGGCAATGGGCTTGGCGCTGCTGGCGATTATGTGCGCCGGGATGGTCTACCAGTTCTTCGCCGCCCCTCCCCAGGAGCCGATTTCCGGGTCCTTCGCGGCCTACCCCTGGTTGGAGTCGATTGCCCTCTCCGCGGTCTTTGGCCTGGCCGGTGTGGGTGCGATTCTCTTCTTCGCCGCGGTGCGCCCGGACGCCCGCGGGCAGGTGCGCGGCGGCGTGGTCAGCGCCGCCTACTGGTGCCTGGTCATCAGCGGGGTCATCTTCATGCTCTTCGGTGCCATGAACTTCTATACCCATATCGGGCTCGTGGTCAATACCATGTAATACCGCCACGCCGGCGCGCACACAAAAGGGCCGCATCCCTTTCGGGACGCGGCCCTTGGCGTCATCCGTAGCGTTTAGAAAGCCGGGGTGTTCAGCCCCAAGCGCCGGAAGTGCTCCCGCGCTTCTTCCACGGCTTGTGGTGACGGCGGTACGACGTCTTCCAGTTGGTAGTCATAGCCAAGTGAATGCCACTTGTCTCGCCCCATCTGGTGGAACGGCAGAACTTCAACGCGGCTCACCGCGTTCTTCCACCGTGCAACGATCTTCGCAACGTTCTCCACGTTCTCCGGATCGTCTGTCAGCCCGGGCACGAGTACGAAACGTACCCAGATTTCCTTGCCCGCGGCAGCCAATCGATCACCAAAATCAATGGTCGGTTGCAGTTCGCGGCCGGTCGTGCGCTTATATACTTCCTCGGATCCCGATTTCACGTCGAGCAACACCATGTCGATGTAATTCATCATTTCGTCGTCGACGTTGCGGCCGAGATATCCGGAGGTATCGATACACGTATGGATTCCCATTTCCTTGGCGCCGCGAAGCACGGTCTTGAGGAAGGCGGGTTGCATTAAGCATTCGCCACCCGAGATCGTGATTCCGCCGCCCGTCGCCTTGAACATGCGACGGTAGCGCTTCCAGCGCCGCAGCAATTCATCGGAATCCACCGGCTGACCGTCCTTCATAATGAAGGTGTCAGGGTTATGACAGTACAGGCACCGCAGGGGGCACCCTGCCATGAAGACTGTCATTCGGGTCCCGGGCCCGTCCACCGCGGTCACAAGTTCCCACGAGTGGACGGAACCGAGGGTTCCCTCGCGCATCTTGCGAAGCCGTTCTTTGCGTTCGATGTCGTCGAGGACATCGATGCCTCCCAGACCGGCCCCCTGCAACCGACCGGTCGGCGCTTCGAAATCTTGAAGGCCGACCGGTGCTAGTCGCAACTCAGCAGACAATGGTTATGCCGAGTGATGGAAGGTACGCGACAGAACGTCGAGCTGCTGTTCGCGGGTCAGCTTCACGAAGTTCACGGCGTAGCCGGAAACGCGAACGGTCAGGTTCGGGTACTTCTCGGGGTGATCAATCGCGTCCTCGAGGGTGGAGCGATCCAGCACGTTGATATTGGCGTGGTACAGACCCTGCACCCCACCGTTATCTTCGCGAGCAGCCTTCATCGACTCGAGACGCTCTTCGTAGGTCTTAGCCATTTTTTACCTTCTTTTCTTTGTTGGGGGTTGAATCTTAGAGTTTTAGTCTTCTTCAGCCATGAAGCCGGCGTCCATAATTCCGACCAGGTTCTTGACCTGCTCTTCCTTATTGCGGCCGAGGCCAGCCGGCGTAATGGTATTCGTCAAGGAAATACCATCGAGGGCATCCTTGTAATCCAGCTTACCAACGGACATCATGGACGCCACCATACCGTGGGTATCCATGCCGTTCTCCGGGTTCGCGCCCGGGGAGAACGGGGTGCCAGCCTTGTGGCCGGACGGGAAGGAACCCGTGGCCTTGCCGTACACCACGTTGGAGGTAATGGTCAGCACCGACTGGGTCGGGATGGCATCGCGGTACATCGGGATCGCCTTGATCTTCGCCATGATGGTGTGAACCACGGTTGCCGCGATGTCATCAGCGCGGTCATCGTCGTTACCGTAGATCGGGAAGGTGCCTTCCGTCTTGTAATCGACAACGAGGCCGGTTTCGTCGCGAACCGGGTAGACCTTCGCGTACTTGATCGCGGAAAGCGAGTCCGCCACGATGGACAGGCCGGCAATACCGCAACCCATGGTACGGATGATCTCCGAATCGTGGAGAGCCATCTCCACCGATTCGTAGGCGTAGCGATCATGGCAGTAGTGGATGATGTTAAGAGCTTCAACGTAGGTGCCAACCACCCAGTCGAGCATCTCTTCGTACTTCTGCCACACTTCGTCGAAGTCGAGCGGGCCATCGCCCTCAATCGGGCTGAACAGACCCGGTTCGGTCACCTGCTTGCCGGTCATCTCATCGCGGCCGCCGTTGATGGCGTAGAGCAGGGCCTTAGCGGAGTTCACACGAGCCCCGAAGAATTGCATCTGCTTGCCCACCCGCATCGGGGAGACGCAGCACGCGATGGCGGCGTCGTCGCCCCACTGGTTACGAATCTGTTCGTCAGATTCGTACTGGATGGACGAGGTTTCGATGGAAATGGCCGCGCAGAATTCCTTGTAGCCTTCCGGAAGCGCCGGATCCCAGAAAATGGTGATATTCGGTTCCGGAGCCGGACCCAGGTTACGCAGGGTCTGGAGCAGGCGGAAGGAGGTCTTGGTGACGAGGGTACGCCCGTCATCACCGAAGCCGGCATCCGACCAGGTGGCCCAGTAAGGATCACCGGAGAAGATCTGATCGTAATCGATGGTGCGCAGGAAGCGGACGATACGCAGCTTCATGACGAGGTTGTCAATCATTTCCTGCGCGTCGGTTTCCGTAATGGTTCCGGCGGCCAGATCGCGCTCGAAGTAAATATCGAGGAAGGCGGAGAGGCGGCCAATGGACATGGCCGCGCCGTCCTGGCTCTTCACGGAAGCGAGGTAGCCGAAGTACAGCCACTGCACGGCTTCGCGCGAATTCTTCGCCGGGCCGGAAATATCGAAGCCGTAGATCTCACCGAGGGTCTTGAGCTTCTTCAGAGCCTTGATCTGCTCGGCGTGTTCCTCACGGAAACGAGCCCAGTGCTCGGAGAAGGGCTGATCGGCCACGGAATCCTTCATGGCCTGCTTCTCTTCGATGAGCTTATCCACACCGTAGAGGGCCACGCGGCGGTAGTCACCAATAATGCGGCCACGGCCGTAAGCATCCGGAAGACCGGTAATAATGTGCGAGGAACGGGCCGCGCGAATACGCGGGGTGTAAATATCGAAGACCGCGTCATTGTGGGTCTTGCGGTAGCGGGTGAAGATCTTCTTGATCTCCGGGTTGACTTCCTTGCCCGCTTCCTTGATGGCGGTTTCCACCATGCGCCAGCCGCCATTGGGCATCATCGCGCGCTTGAGCGGAACATCCGTCTGCAGGCCGACGACGACGTCGTCGTCTTCGGAAATGTAGCCGGCGGGGAAAGCGTCAATATCGGCCGGGGTGTCGGTGTCGACGTCGTACACGCGACGGCGGCGCTCCTCGGAGAGGTAATTTTCCTCAAGAGACTCCCACAGCCGGGTGGTCTTCTCCGTCGGGCCGGCCAGGAACGAAGCATCCCCTTCGTAGGGGGTGTAGTTCTTCTGGATGAAGTCACGAACGTCAATGGCTTCATTCCAGATGCCGGACGTGAAACCCGCCCAGGCTTCCTCTGTTGGGGTATCGGTAGCAGTGCGCTCCATGTGCGTCTAACTCTCCTTGTGTCGTGTCAGTACCCGTTATTATCCAAGCATAAAGCAATTTGCAAGCGGAACGGATGTTCCGTAAGAAATTGCCGCACGCTTGCGTCCGCACCGTATCCACGCCTTCGCGTGAATCGCTACGGCACCGAGGTAACAAGTCCTGATTCTTTTACCTGT
The DNA here is from genome assembly GCF_051265835.1 of Actinotignum inguinis. Classification (NCBI taxonomy): domain Bacteria; kingdom Bacillati; phylum Actinomycetota; class Actinomycetes; order Actinomycetales; family Actinomycetaceae; genus Actinotignum; species Actinotignum inguinis. Next base: position 23,319 of record NZ_JBOZDP010000009.1, read on the forward strand.
TGTCCGTATCAATCGGTCAGGCACAAGCGACTCTCGATTGTATTGTCCGGCACGGGCGGCGGGCGTATATCACTCGCTGTCCGCGCCTACATTTATCCTAACGCGCTTGCGTGAAAAAACATTCCCAGACACGTGAGATGAGCGGCGCACATTCCCGCGACGCCCCCGGCGGGCGCGCCGATACGCGACTTCACGTCGCCACCCCTCTCACATGTGTGAGGAATCACTTTTTAACTGCGAATGTTACTCCCATTCAATTGTTGCCGGCGGCTTGGAGGTCACGTCCAGAACCACGCGATTAACTTCCGCCACGGAGTTCGTGATGCGGTTGGAGATATGGGCGAGCACATCGTAGGGAACCCGGGCCCAATCGGCCGTCATCGCATCTTCGGAGGAAACCGGGCGCAGCACGATGGGATGCCCGTAAGTGCGGTGGTCACCCTGCACGCCCACGGAATGCACCTCGGCGAGCAGCACCACCGGGCACTGCCAAATCTCAGCATCCAGCCCGGCCGCGGTGAGTTCTTCGCGGGCGATGGCATCGGCTTCGCGCAGGATACGCAGGTTATCTTCAGTGACTTCACCGATCACGCGGATCGCCAGGCCCGGCCCCGGGAAGGGCTGGCGGGCCACGATTTTCTCCGGCACGCCCAGTTCGCGCCCGATGGCACGCACCTCATCCTTGAAGAGGCTACGCAGGGGCTCGATGAGTTCGAAATTCATATCTTCGGGTAGGCCGCCCACATTATGGTGGCTCTTAATATTGGAGGCGCCTTCTCCCCCACCGGATTCCACCACGTCCGGGTAGAGGGTTCCCTGGACAAGGAATTTCACATCTTCCCCGCCGCCGAGCTTATCTACCAGCTGACGCTGCGCGCTTTCGAAGGAGCGGATAAATTCGCGCCCGATAATCTTGCGCTTTGTTTCCGGATCGCGCACGCCGGCCAGCGCGGAGAGGAAGCGCTGGGATTCATCAATGGTGAAGATGCGAATGCCGGTGCTTTCCGCGTAATCGCGTTCTACCTGCTCGCGTTCGCCGGCGCGCAGCAGCCCGTGGTCAATAAAGAAGCAGGTGAGCTGGTCACCAATCGCTTTGTGCACGAGCGCCGCGGCAACCGAGGAATCCACCCCGCCCGAGAGCGCGCAGATCACCTGCGCGGAGCCGACCCGCTCGCGAATCTGAGCCACCTGCTCATCAATGATGGAGGACGGAGTCCAGTTCGGGCTAATTCCCGAGCCTTCGTAGAGGAAGTTTTCCAGAGCGGCCTGGCCGCGCTGGGAGTGGAGCACTTCCGGGTGCCATTGCACGCCGAAGAGCCGGCGCTTGCGATCTTCAAAAGCGGCCACCGGGGTTTCATCGGTGGCGGCCGTGACGGTAAAGCCTTCCGGGGCTTCGCTCACGGCATCCCCGTGGCTCATCCACACGATTTGCTTATCTTCCAGGCCGGCGAAGAGGCAGGAATCGCCGGCGGTGCGGGCTTCGGTGCGCCCGTATTCGCGGGTGCCGGTACGCCCCACGCGCCCGCCCAGGGCCTGGGCCATCGCTTGGAAGCCGTAGCAGATACCGAGGATAGGCACCCCGGCCTCAAAAATGTCCTTATCGATTGCGGGCGCACCTTCCGCGTACACGGATGCCGGGCCGCCGGAAAGGATAATGGCCGCGGGCTTTTTCGCCAGCATATCCGCGGCGGACATGGTGTGCGGAACAATTTCTGAATAAACGTGTGCTTCACGAACGCGCCGCGCGATGAGCTGAGCGTACTGCGCACCAAAATCGACAACAAGAACCGGGGAATTATCGCTGGTATTCACGCTGTTCATTCTAGTGATTAAAACGCGCCGGCGCCTACTGGGAGCCGGCCCGCACCCGGAAGGGTTCTAGGACCTTCGTCACCGGATAGGAACGACGACGCCCACCCGCCCGCGTGGACCTGAGCTGGGCATGCACATCAGCTCGCAAGATGTGAGATTATTTGAAGGGATATCCCGGCGTGGATACGCCTATTTTTTCAAGGGTCCTCACGGGCCGGAAGGATAAGAAAGTGACCTACAGCGTATATTTCACCGCGGTAGAAGGTAATGCGGGCACCCAGGCGGTGGCCAGCGCCTACGTTGATGTACTCACCTCTACTTACAAGAACGTCGGGGTGTTCCGGGCGTTCACCAACGGAAATATCGAAAATGACTCCGCCTTCCTTCAGCTGCTCGACCAGGTTGGCCGCGGCGAGGATCGCGATATTGCTTGGGGTTCGAGCCGGCAGGCCTACGTGGCTGACGAAGAAGAAGCCATGACCCAGCTGGTGAATCGCTACACCGATTACGCCCAGAATTTCGATGCGGTTCTCATTCTCGGCATTCTGGATGGGGATCCCATTAATCCCGGGATGCTTTCGCGTACCGGCCGCACCATCGCCAACCTGGGCACCACCGGCATCGTCGCCGTGTCAGCGGCTCAGCGCAGCGCCGCGCAGGTGGAGGTTGTTGCCCAGCTTTCCGCGAAGGAAATCAAGGATCGGTACGGCACCCTGAGCGCCCTCATTGTTATTGACGCTGATGAGAACGTCCCCACCACCATGCGTGACCTGGGTATTCCTACTATTTATCTACCCGATGGCGAGGCGCGTTCCTTCACCGATAAGGATCGGGCCACCCTCGTTGCCGCGATGGAAGAGGAATCCTCGGTTATTACCCCGCTGTCCTTCCAGGCTTCCCTGGCGGCCCGGGCCCGCAAGGCAAAGAAGCGCATTGTTATGCCGGAGGCCGAAGATGACCGCATTCTGCTGGCCACCGCCCAGATTCTGGCCCGCGATATCGCGGATATTACCCTGGTTGGGGATAAGGATGAGGTTCTCGCCCGCGCCGCTGAGCTTGGCGTGGATGTCTCCGGTGCGGAAATTATTTCGATTGATGATCCGGAGCGGGTGCGCCGCTACGCGGAGAAATTCGCTGAATTGCGCGCCAAGAAGGGCGTGACCTACGAGCAGGCCGTGGAGAAGATGAAGGATCCTTCCTACTACGGCACCATGATGGTCTACATGGGCGATGCCGACGGCATGGTTTCGGGTGCGAACCACACCACCGCAAATACCATCGTTCCCTCCTTCCAGACCATCAAGATGAAGCCCGGCACGAAGACGGTTTCCGGTGCCTTCCTCATGCTCATGGATGATCGCGTCTACGTGTACGCCGATTGCGCGGTCAATACCAATCCCACCCCGGAAGAGCTGGCCGGCATCGCTATTGATTCGGCCCGCACCGCCCAGCAATTCGGTATTGAGCCGCGCGTGGCCATGCTCTCCTACTCTTCGGGTACCTCCGGCAAGGGCCCGGATGTGGATGCGGTGCGCGAAGCCACGGAGCTCGCGAAGAGCCTGGCACCCGAGGGCGTGCTGATTGACGGCCCGCTCCAGTATGACGCTTCGGTGGATGCTGCGGCCGCGAAGAAGAAGCTGCCGAATTCCCCGGTGGCCGGCCGCGCCACGGTTTTCGTTTTCCCGAACTTGAATGCCGGCAATATCGGCTACAAGGCCGTGCAGCGTTCTTCGGGCGCGGTCGCCGTGGGCCCGGTGCTCCAGGGCCTGAATAAGCCGGTGAATGATCTTTCCCGCGGCGCGCTCGTGGAGGATATCGTCAATACCGTGGCGATTACCGCGATCCAGGCGCAGGAATAACCAGCACCAACCGGAAACAACCTGCAATTCGCGGGAATCCGCAGGCATGAGCCGGAACAACCCGTATCCGGCATTACACTGAAGTTATAGGGGTGGGCCTCCACCCGGTCACAGACACAAGGAGATCATTTTGTCCGTTCTCGTAATTAATTCCGGCTCCTCCTCGATCAAGTACAAGGTCGTGGATCCCGAATCGGGTGAGGAACTCGCCTCGGGCCTCGTGGAGCAGATTGGTCTGCCCTCCGGTCACGTCAAGCACGAACACGGCGAGGACGTGCGCGAATGGGAAGGCCCCATTCCCAACCACGAAGTCGGTATGGAGAAGGTGCTCGAGTTCTTCGACGCCGCCGGCCCGTCCCTGCATGATGGCTCCATTCGCGCCGTCGGGCATCGCGTGGTCCAGGGTGGTAAGTACTTCGATGGCCCGGCTCTTATTACCGATGCGGTGCGCCAGAAGATCGAAGAGCTCCAGCCGCTCGGCCCGCTGCACAACCCGCCGGCCCTGGAGGGCATCAAGGTGGCGCAGCGCCTGCTGCCGAATGTCCCGCACGTGGCGGTTTTCGATACCGCGTTCTTCCAGAGCCTTCCGGAAGAAGCGGCACGCTACGGTCTCAACCGCGAGATTGCCGATAAGTATGAGATCCGCCGCTACGGCGCGCACGGCACCTCGCACCAGTATGTTTCCGGTGAGGTAGCGAAGATCCTGGGCCGCGATGATCTCAAGCAGATCGTGCTGCATATCGGTAACGGTGCCTCGGTGTCCGCGGTGGATTCGGGCCGCGCGGTGGAGACTTCCATGGGCCTGACTCCGCTGGAGGGCCTCGTTATGGGTGGGCGCACCGGCGATATTGATCCGGCTGCCGTCTTCCACCTGGCTCGCCAGGCGAAGATGTCCATTGATGAGATAGATAAGCTCTTCAACCGCCAGTCCGGTATGGCCGGTCTGACCGGCTCTTCCGATCTGCGCGATGTGCACGCGATGGTGGAGAAGGGTGATGAGAACGCGAAGGAAGCGGTAGATATTTACGTCCATCGCATCGTCAAGTACATCGGCTCCTACACCGCGATTCTTGGCGGCCTGGATGCCCTGACCTTTACCGCCGGTGTGGGTGAGAATGACGATATCATCCGCAAGGAAGTCCTTGACCGCCTGGCTCCCTTCGGTGTCAAGTACGACGCCGAGAAGAACGCCACGCGCTCGAAGAACGCGCGGGAGATCTCCACGGAGGATTCCACGGTGCATGTGCTCGTGGTCCCCACCAATGAGGAGCTGGCCATCGCCCAGCAGGCTATGACGCTCGTCTAAGCACGCGCCCGTTATTTTCGGGTACGACGACGCAGTGGGGGGAGCAACCGTTCCGGTTTCTCCCCCCACTTATTGGGCTACGTGGTGATTGAGGAGTGATTGCTAGCCGAGGCTGGCCCCCATATCCGGGGCTGAGGCTGGCACCTATTTTCAGGACCGGGGCGACTAACTAGCTATTGGTTTTCGGGGGCCGGGGCTGCGACCCGCTTCCGGATGAGGGTAATGAGCTCGGGAAGCACCGTGTAGAGGTCTCCGACAATTCCGTAATCGCAGAATTCGAACATTTCCGCTTCGGGATCATTATTGATCACCACGATGACTCCGGAATCCGTGACTCCCGCGGTGTGATGCGGCTGGCCGGAAATACCGATGGCGATATACAAATCCGGGGCGATAACCGTGCCCGAGAGCCCCACGTAGGAATCGCGCGGGAGCCAGGCATCCCCTTCGGCCAGCGGGCGGGTTGCGCCTTCCGCGGCATCGAGCACCTCGGCGAGTTCGTGGAAGAGCCGCAGGTCCTCCTTGGCGGCGAAACCGCGGCCGGCACCGACCACCCGGGTGGCGGTGGCCAAGCGCCGTTCGGACACATCTTCCGATTCGGCTGCCGTCAGCTGCCCGCGGGTTGGTTTGCGGCGCTATCGCGCCGCCCGGAGCCGCCACCTCAGCTACCGAGGTGCTGCCAGCACCCGCCGCATCACCAAAGCCCGAGGCAGCTCCAGCACAAGCCGCCGTACCGGGCAGCGAACCGATCACGCCCACGAAGGTTACTCCCGCGCGCGCGTAGGTTTCCAGGGAAATAGCCCCGAAACGCCCGCTGACCACGTGTTCGGCGCTGACTTCGCGCACGTCGGTGAGGATGGGCCAGCCGCGCCGGCCGGCGATCTCCCCGCCCAGCGCGCGTTCGCTTGGCTCATTGGGAACCAGCACAATATCCCCGGGCTGGGCATCCACGAGCTCCGTGAGCGCGGCGCTCAGGGCCTCGGCCGGCGCATCACTCGGGTGCGTGATGACCTGCACGCTGGTGGCATCCGGGAACGCGGGCAGCTGCGCGCTGTCTCCCGCTTCTCCTTCGGGAACGAGGGCGATCACGTGAACCGCGTCGTAGCGACGCAGGGCCGGAAGGAAAGGCGAAATAGTCGCGCCGGCGCTAATAATCCACACCGCGTGTTCCGGAGCCGAACCGGTGGAGGAAGAAGCTTCCGCGCCCGAAGTACCAGCGGCGTGAGGGGCGGCGTCGTCGCCAGAAATAACGGGGGCGCCGGTGCTCGCGTTGCTAGCGATTCCGGTGGCAGCGATTCCGCCGGCAGCGTCGCCAGAAATACCCGTGGAACCGGCGTTCGGCAGCAGGCCGCGCCGATCCAAGATCCCGACGAGTTCAGCCACGGCGCCGGGGCCGTCGAGGATTTGGTGGAGGCGGCGCTGGACGGGCGGAACCGCGCGCGCGATGGGGTCGAGGGTGCGCCCTTCCATATCGCCGAGGTCGGCGGCGGTGAGGAGCTGGGCGGGTTTCTTGGCGGCGTCGAGGATATCTTTCATGGCCGGGACTTTGACGGCCGCGGCGTCGGAGGTGACCGCGATGACCACAGGGCCGGCCACGCGCACCTCGCGGCGCTGCCCGCCGGTGTGCTGGGTAAGGAGGAGTTCCTCCCCTGCGGTGCGAATCGCGGAAACATCCTGGAAAGACGGCCAGCCCAGCGCCCCGGCGATCACACCGGAGACCATTTTCGAGCCTTCGTCGGTGGAACCCGGGCCGGTGATAAGCGCTGTGATGGTGCCGTCGCGCTGCACTACCCGCGCCAGGGCTTCGCCCACCGCGGTGGAATTCCAGCTGGTGGTGGCATCATCACTCACCACGAGCAGGCGGTCCGGGCCTTTGGACAGCGCGTTTTTGCGCAGCGCCGGGGTGCCGATGGAGTCGGGGCCCAGGGTGATACCCACAACCTCGGTGCCCAGGGAGTCGCCGAGTTCCCGCGCTGCCCGCATGGCAACGGCGTCGTCGTCGCTAATGGAGAGGCGCGCGCCGCTCCAATCCACCACACCGGAATCCAGTACGTGCGCTGAACGTGGATCGCCGGCAATTTTGTAGGCAACCGCAATGGTCATAAGTGTCCCCTGACGTAGGCGTTAGGCTTGCACATAATCTTAGCTCTCCCGCGGCGCGGTGGGCTGCGCATCCTCATCGGGCAGGCGCGAGCCGAGCGCTTCGGAGAGCACCTGCGGGGCGGCGGCGCTGCGGCCGGCAAAGAAGAGCGCCACGATCATCATGGCCAGGCCGGTCCACAGGTTGAGGTTGATGCCCGCGGCTTTGGCCAGGTCCTCCTCGGTCACGAAGAAGAGCCCGTAGCCGGCCAGCATCGTTCCGAAAACCCCGAACATGATGGCGATCCAGGTGCGCAGGTCGAAAAGCGAGAGCCGCCCGAGGCGCGCCTCGGGGAGGTGCGGCGCCGGCGCCGAAGCGGACTCGCCGCCCGCTGCACCCGCGTGGCCCGATTGCACGGGCGCCGAAGCTGGCGCGGCGCTCCGCCGAGCTGCGTCGTCGTTCATAGATTCGTATCCCTTCATTTACAGCACCACATTGAGGACCGTGCACACCGCGAGCACCGCGATGCCCAGCGGCACCGGTTCTTCCCACCAGTGCAGTTTTTCGCCGGTGAGGGCGCGTTCGCGGGCTTCGGCCACCCGGGCTTCGTGCAGTTTCGGGGCCGGCTGGGCGCCCTTAATATCCATCTTGACGCGCCCCCACACCAAGCCGTCGAGTTCCTCGATGGGCTTGGGGCGCGTGACCTTCGTGACGAGCACCGACACGATGAAATCGGCAATAAAAGCGACACCGGAAGCCGTGAAGGAAGCCGCCTGGGAAGAATTGAAGTCCAGCAGCCCGTTCGCGTAGCCCAGCTGGATAAACCCGGCTCCGGCCGCGCCGGCCACCAGGCCCCACAGCCCGGCCTGCGGGCTCATGCGCGCCCAGAACATTCCCATAATGAAGGTGGCGAAAAGCGGGGCGTTGAAAATGGACTGCAACATCTGGGTGTAGTCCTGAATATTGGAGAATTCCGCCGCGATAAAGGCCGCCCCGATGGCGATAAGCACCCCGATAATCGTCAGGCGGCGCCCGATTTTAATGTAGTAGGTGTCCTTGCGGCCCGGGCGCACGTACGTTTCCCAAATATCGTAGGTGACCACGGTATTGAAAGAAGAAACATTCGCCGCCATTCCAGCCATAAAGGCCGCGATCAGCCCGGCCAGCGCCATGCCCAGCAGCCCGTGCGGGAGCACCTCCCCCATAAGCGCCGGGAAGGCTTCGTTATGCGTGATCTCGCCGGTGTGCAGCTGCGGGATGAGAACCGCGGCAATCAGCCCGGGCACGATAATAATGAGCGGCAAGAACATTTTCGGGATCGCCGCGAGGATCGGGGTCAGGCGTGCGGAACGCATATCTTTGGCGGACAGCGCGCGCTGCACCTCGGTGAAATTTGTGGTCCAATACCCGAAGGAATTCACGAAGCCCATCCCCAGCAGCAGCGCGATCCAATTCCCGTACGGGTTCGTGGTGTTCCCGAGTCCGGTTCCGCCCCACACATCCAGGCCGTTCGGGCCGAGCACCTGGGTTTCGTTGAGGGCGTTGACCAGCCCGGCCGGTCCGCCCACCCGCGCCAGCCCGGCGATGGTCAGCGGGGTGAGCACCGCAACGATGAGCAGGAATTGCAGCACCTCGTTGTACATGGTGGCGGTGAGCCCGCCCATCACCGTGTAGACCAGCACCACGCCGGCCGCGATAATAATCGAAGCCCACAGCGGCACCCCGATAAGCACATTAATGAGGAGGGCGAGGGCGAAAAGATTGATGCCGGCCACCAGGATGGTCGCCACCGAGAAAATCACCGATTGGTAGAGGTGGGTGGGCCGGTCGAAACGCAAACGCAGGTATTCGGGAACCGAACGGACCCGCGAGCCGTAATAGAAGGGCATCATAATGAGCCCGAGGAAGATCATGGCCGGCACCGCGCCGATCCAGTAGTAATGCACCGTGGGCAGGCCGTATTGGGAGCCGGAGGCCGCCATCCCGATGAGTTCTACCGCCCCGATATTCGCGGAGAGGAAAGCCAGCGCGCAGATCCACGCCGGCAGCGAACGCCCGGAGAGGAAAAAATCCTCCGAGGTAGTGACTTTGCGCCGGGTGACCACGCCGATGACGAGGACCAGCACCAGGTAGAGCACCACGAAGCTGTAGTCGAAAGCGCTCGCGTCGAGCCGCAAATCCATGTTTTAGCCCTCAATTTCGGCCAGGGATACCACGCGGTGCTCGCGTTGCGATAACCGCACGGCTTCCGCGATGCGCAGGGAGGCGACGGCATCGTCCACCGTGGCAGGAATCTCCCCGCGGCCCGCAACCACCTCCAAAAACGCCTCGATTTCGCGTTCGTAGCAGGCGGCGAAACGGGCGATGAAATCCACCCAGGCGGACTCCTCCGGATAGGACACCCCATCCTCGAGGGAGCGCACGGGGAGTTTGCTATCGAAGCCGACCGCGAGGGTCTGCTCGGTGCCGTGCAGCTCCATGCGCACGTCGTAGCCGTGGCCGTTGAAACGCGAGGATTGCGCGGTGGCGAGCACATCGCCTTCCAGGCGCAGCACCGCCGCGGTTTCGCACACATCGCCGAAGTCACGGAAATCGGCCAGGCCCAGATCGGTGCCGAACGCCATGACCTCGGTGACTTCGCGCCCGGTGACCCAGCGCAGCATATCGAAATCGTGGATGAGGCAGTCGATGTAAATTCCGCCCGAGGCCGCCAGGAATTCGCGGGCGGCCGGGGCCTGATCCATGGTTCCCATGCTCAGGCGGCGCAGCTCGCCCAGGCTTTTTTCGCGCACCGCCGCGCGGGCCCGGGTGTAGGCGGTATCGAAGCGGCGCTGGAAGCCGACTTGGATGCGGGCTCCGCGCGCGCGGGCGGCTTCGCGCACTTTCAGGGTCGAGGCCAGCGAGGTGGATACCGGCTTCTCGGTGAACATAGGAATGCCCAGCTCCATGCCGCGCAGCAGCTGTTCGGCATGCACATCCGTGGGGCTGGTGAGGACCAGGGCGTCCAGGGTGACATCCGTGAGGGTAGCCTCCACGCTGGCTTCACTGATGCGGGCGCGAGTTGCAGCCTCACCTTCCAGTTCGGAAACGACGGCGGCACTGCGCTCAGGTTTCGGTTCGGCAATAACAAGTTCATCAACACGGTGGGCGAGAATGCGCGCGTGCATCAACCCGGCGCGGCCCGCTCCCAGTAAACCAATTTTCAACAGGGATTCCTTCCAAACGTGTCATTAGCCTAGATCAATTCCCCCGAGGCGTGCGAGATGTGAGTCATACCTCATAGCACTTGCAGCAGAGTCGGTTCTGTGGTTCATTAGTTATGTAACTAACCAAGGAGGGAGGGCGTGATGGAGTTCAGTTCAGCGGTGCCAATCTATGTGCAGCTGGCCGAAGATCTGCGTCGTCGTATTCTCTCCGGCGAACTCGGGCCCGGAGAAAAGGTCATGTCTACCACCGAATACGCCGCCACCTACCGCATTAATCCCGCCACCGCGAACAAGGCTTTTTCCCTCCTCGTGGAGGAAGGAATCCTGGAAAAGCGCCGCGGGATCGGCATGTTCGTGACCGCGGGCGCCCAGGCAGCCCTGCGCGAGCGCGGGCGCGCCACCTACCTGAGTGACACCCTCGCCCCGGCGCTCGCCGCGGGCCGGGCACTAGGGCTCAGCCCCGCGGAAATATCCGCACTCGTCTCGACCTATTGGGAGGAGAACCAATGATTAGCATCGAGAACCTGAGTTTCAGCTACCGGCGCGGGGCTCGCGCCCTCGATGATCTCAGCGTGGAGATCGGCCACGACACCATCACCGGCCTTTTCGGCCGCAACGGCTCGGGCAAATCCACGCTCGGGATGCTCATCGCCGGGCTCCTCCCGATTCGGCGCACCCGTGGGCGCGCCGCGGGAAGCATTTTTATTGACGGGCATCCGGTGGATGAAAACCCGGAGGTCATGCCGGGGGTGGCCTATATTCCGGCCCGCGTGGAGGTGATTTCCGGTTCCCCGCTCGCCATGACGATGGATCTGTGGCGCATGGCCCGCCCCACCTGGGATGAGGATTTCGCCCGGGAGCTATTCGAGCTTTTCGAGCTGGATCCCACCCGCGTGATTGACGGGCTATCCGTAGGCCAGCGCTCCACATTTTCCGCGATTCTGGGCCTGGCATCCCGCTGCCCCATCACCATTTTCGATGAGGTCCACCTGGGGATGGACGCGGTGATGCGCGAACTGTTCTACCGGGTTTTGCTCAGTGATTTCGCCGAGCACCCCCGCACCATCATCCTCTCCTCCCACCTGCTCGAGGAGGTGGAGAACCTGGTGGATACCGTGGTGTTCCTGCACCGCGGGAAACTGCTCGAGGCCGGGGACGCCGATGAGGTTCGCGCGCGCCACTCCACGGATAGCCTCGCTTCCCTCACCGATGTTTTAGTTACGACGACGCTCTCCCCCGCCCAGCGCGCCCGCCTGGCACAGCCGCTGGGCGCGCAGGCGCCCCGGGCCGGAAGCCTGCTGGCCCCCGCGGCGGCTGCCGGGGAAGGCACCCAGGAAGCCACCGCGGAAGCATCCACCCGCACCCAGATTGGAGTCGATCATGATTAAGCTGTATCGCCGCGCGAACGCTCTTATCTACCTGGCGGCGCGCCGCGCGATTGGGCGGCGCGGACCTTTCTCCTATTTTTATCGCAGCTTCTGGTTGATTGCGGGATGTTTCCTGGTCGTGGCAACACTGTGGCTCCCCTTCACCAATACCGAGACGCATCTACCCATCGGAGGCATCGACAACCCCGTTCTCAACTGGGTTGCGCTGGCATGGTTTGTGCTCAGCGGGAGCCTGATCTTCGGTGGGGTGATATGCACCCTCTCCATGCGGGCGCATCTGCAAGCGGGGAGCACGCGGCGGCAATTCTTTAGCAACCTGACGCGCAGCGCCGCGCGGATGAGCGCCGAATACCTGGCGGTTACCGCCGTGATTATCCTCGTGGTGCTCACCATTGTGCGCCGCCCGGATGGTTCCTGGGCTCTGGATGCCGCGTTTTCCCCTGAAGGTACCGCTATGCGATCGGGCAGTGTGTGGTTCATGTTCCTACCTACCTGGCTCTGCTGTATGGCCGTGTTCTTCGGGGCGGTGCTGGTGACCACCTTCTTGCTGCGCTGGTCGCTGAGCACGGTGGTACTGGCTGTCGCGGTGGTTATCGCTTTCTTCGCCGGGCTCTCCCTGGTGGGCTACCTTGTTGGTATCACCGGGCTGGCCGGATTCATCTACCGGCTCTGGATTCCCCATTGGGAAAGCTTCTACGCCTGGGCCGCCCGCACCGGCACCGATTTCGCGCATTGGGTGGGGCGGGTGAGTGACTCGACCGGCTTCACGGATTTCCTTACCGCCAATCAGGGCTTCATCGGGCTCCTCGCCTTCTCCCTCATCTTCGGCACCTGCGCGGTGATCGCCTGGGCGCTGGCGCGGCGTTCCACCGGCCGCTTGCATCTACTGCGGCTCTAACTGGGAGCGGGACCGTGCTGCGGGGCGCGCGGTGGCGCGGCCCGCAGCGCCGTCGTCGTACTACCTAGGAGCAGCGCGCACGCGCGCCGTAGACTAAGCACATGATTATTGGCGTTCCCACAGAATTGAAGAATAACGAATACCGGGTCGCGCTCACCCCGGCCGGTGCGCGCGAACTGGCCGCGGCCGGGCATACCGTCCTGGTGCAGGCCGGGGCCGGGGCAGCCTCCGGATGCGCCGACGCCGCCTACGCCGCCGCCGGGGCCCGTATCTGCCCGGACGCGGCCGAGGTGTGGGGCGCCGACGCGGTTCTCAAAGTCAAGGAACCCGAAGCCGAAGAATACGGGTATTTACGCGAGGACCTGGTGCTTTTCACCTATTTGCACCTGGCTTCCCAGCCGAAACTGGCCCGCGCGCTCCTGGATGCCGGCACCACCGCCATCGCCTACGAAACCGTGCGGGAACGGAAAGCGCTGCCGCTGCTCGCGCCTATGAGCCGGGTGGCCGGGAAACTCGCCCCCATTGTGGGTTCGCATTACCTCCTCGACGCGCAGGGCGGGGCCGGGATTCTCATCGGCGGAGTGGCCGGAACCCGCAAAGGCAAGGTGACCGTGATCGGCGCGGGTATCGCCGGGGAATCCGCCGCGGTGATGGCCGCCGGTATGGGCGCGAACGTGACGATTCTGGATATTAATATCGAGCGGCTCGCCCAGCTGGAAATGCGCCACGCCGGGATGCTCACCACCCTCGCCTCCACCGCGCAGACCATCGAGGAGCAGGTGACGGATGCCGATTTGGTGATCGGCACGGTGCTGGTGCCGGGTTCCTCCACCCCCAAGCTGGTGACCTCCGCGATGGTGGAGGGTATGCGCCCGGGCAGCGTGCTCGTTGATATTGCTATTGACCAGGGCGGATGCTTCGAGGATTCCCATCCCACCACCCACGATGAGCCCACGTTCACCGTGGACGGCAAGATTTTCTATTGCGTGGCTAATATGCCCGGTGCGGTTCCGCGCACCTCCACGGAAGCTTTGACGACGGCGACACTCCCCTATGTGGTGCGCCTGGCCGCCCAGGGGTGGCGCGCGGCCGCCAGCGCGGATCCGGGTTTCGCTAGCGGCGTGAATATTAGCGGCGGGAAAATCACCCACCGCGGGGTTTTTGATTCGCTGAGCGGGGCGCTGGGACTGCCCGAATCTGAGTTTGACGATTCCTGCGTGTCGAAGGCAATGGCAGACTAGACCCATGAGCGATTTCTCCTCGATTTACAGTCACGGTTACGTGCGCGTGGCCGCCTGCTCCCCGGAAGTGGTGGTGGCCGATCCGCAGCGCAACGCCCAGGCCATTATTGCGGCCGCCCGGGCGGTGAGCGCGCGAGGTGCGGTGCTGGCCGTGTTCCCGGAGCTGAGCCTCACCGGGTATTCCGCGGAGGATCTGTTCCTCCAGGATGCACTGCTGCGTGCCACCCTGGAAGCCCTGGAAACCGTGCGGGCGGCCAGCGCGGAATTCGACGCGGCCCTCATTGTGGGGGCGCCGCTGCACTGGCGCAACCGCCTCTATAATTGCGCGGTTGTGCTCCACCACGGGAATGTGCTGGGCGTGGTTCCCAAGTCCTATATCCCCAACTACCGGGAGTTTTACGAAAAGCGCCATTTCGCTTCCGGGGCGGGACTGCGCAATGCGGATATTGAACTGCCCGGGGTGCGTACGGATGCAGCCTGGAGCACCGGGCTTAGCGAAGAGCAGCGGGCCGAATTCGCCCACACTGAGGAAGCCTGGGCCTATACCCTGGGGCGGAATACTGTTCCCTTCGGGCCGGATCTGATTTTCTCCGCCAGTGATATTCCCGGTTTTGATTTCCACGTGGAGATCTGTGAGGACATGTGGGTGCCGATCCCGCCCTCGGCGCGCGCGGCCCTGGCCGGGGCGCAGGTGCTCGTCAATCTATCCGGCTCCCCGGTCACGGTAGGGCGTGAAGATGACCGCGATCTGCTGATCCGCGGGGCTTCGGCGCGCTGCGCGGCCGCCTATATCTACGCGGCGAATGGCGAATGGGAATCCTCCACGGATCTGGCCTGGGATGGCCAAACCGTCATCTACGAATGCGGGGAGAAAATCGCGGCCGGGCAGCGTTTTTCGGCCGGCCACAGCGCCACCCTGGGTGATATCGACCTGGATCGTATCCGCCAAGAACGCCAGCGCAACGGCTCTTTTAATGACAATGCGCTCACCCAGGGCACCGAGCGCGATGAGTATTCCAACCCGGGCACGGATTCCTTCCGCACTATTAACTTCACCGCCGGCATCCCGGATATGAGCGCGCTTGACGCCGCGGAGCAGCGCCTGCACCGCGAAGTGGTGCGTTTCCCCTTCATGGGCGGCAGCGAACGCAATCCGGATCGCGATTGCTTCGAAGCTTTCTCCATCCAGGTGTACGCGCTCATTACTCGGTTGCGGGCCACCGGCTCCGCCAAGGTGATTATCGGGGTGTCTGGCGGGCTGGATTCCACGCACGCGCTGCTGGTGGCCTGCCGGGCCATGGATCTTCTGGAGCGCCCGCGCACGGATATCCTCGCCTATACCCTGCCCGGTTTCGCCACCTCCCAGCACACCAAGAACAACGCCTATGCGCTATGCGAAGCCCTGGGGGTGCCGCTGGAGGAGATTGATATTCGCCCGGCGGCCCGGCAGATGCTGGCCGATATGGGCCATCCCTTCGCGGCTGGCGAGCCGGTCTATGACCTCACTTTTGAGAATGTGCAGGCCGGGCTGCGCACGGATTATCTGTTCCGGTTGGCCGGTTTCCACGGCGGTATCGTGCTGGGCACCGGGGATCTTTCCGAGCTCGCCCTCGGGTGGTGCACCTTCGGGGTGGGTGACCATATGAGTCACTACAACGTGAATGCCGGGATGCCGAAAACCTTTATGCAGCACGTGCTGCGGTGGATGGCTCGCCAGGACTTCCTAGCCGGCGCGGCGGCGCAATCTCTTATCGATATTCTCAATACGGAGATTTCCCCGGAGCTGGTTCCCGCGGATGCCGGCGGGGCGCTGCAATCCACCCAGGAGAAAATCGGCCCCTACGAACTCCAGGATTTCACCCTTTATTTCGCTTTGCGCTACGGCTTCCTGCCCTCGAAAATTGCTTTCCTGGCTCGGGAAGCCTGGGGGGATGCTTCCCGCGGCTTCTGGCCGGAAGGTATTGAGGGGGATGCCCGCCACGCCTATAGCCTGGCGGAGATCAAGACGTGGATGGAGCTGTTCTACCGCCGTTTCTTCTCCCAGCAATTTAAACGTTCCACTCTCCCCAACGGCCCGAAGATTCTTTCGGGTGGCTCGCTTTCCCCGCGCGGGGATTGGCGCATGCCTTCCGATGCCACCAGCCGGGTGTGGCTGGCCGATCTGGAGAATATCCCCAGCACTCCCACGGAGGACGCATGATTTCCCTGCAAGAAAATGTGACCGAGGATTTCCTGGCTGCCTGCCAGCGCCTCATCCCCCAGCTCTCCTCAAGCAGCGCGCCGCTTTCGCGCGCTGCTGCGGAGGAATTGCTCGCCCAGCCCGGGGTGTACCAATTGGTGTACCGGGTGGAGGAAGGTGCCCCGATCCTCGGGATGCTCACCCTCGTTACTTTCCAGATTCCCACCGGAACGCGGGCCTGGATTGAGGACGTAGTGGTCGACGACGCCGCCCGCGGCCACGGCGCCGGCCAGCAGCTCGTGGAAGCTGCCCTGGCGCACGCTGCCCAGCTCGGCGTGAAATCGGTGGATTTGACTTCGCGGCCCAGCCGGGAAGCCGCCAACCGGCTCTACCGGCGCTGCGGTTTCGAAGCGCGTGATACCAACGTGTATCGGTATCACGCGCAGTAAAGGCGGAGCACAGGAGCGCGCGGCCGCGTGGTGAGTAGCGCCATCGCTGCGAGAAGCGCGCCTAGCGCGGGGTGACCACCAGCTGGGCGCGCTGGAATTCCTTGCAATCGGAGTAGCCGTTAGCGGCCATGGCGTGGCGCAGCGCCCCCATGATATTGGTATGCCCGCGGGCGCTCGAGGTGGGCCCGACCAGAATTTCTTCCAGCGTGCCGGCGGTGCCCACATAAACGCGTTCCCCGCGCGGGAGGCGCGGGTGGCGGGCTTCCGGTCCCCAGTGCCAGCCGCGCCCGGGTGCTTCGCTGGCCCGCGCCAGAATGGTTCCGAGCATCACGCCGTCCGCCCCGCAGGCCAGGGCTTTAATGAGATCCCCGGAGCTGCCCACCGAGCCGTCCGCGATCACATGAACGTAGCGCCCGCCCGATTCATCGAGGTAGTCCCGGCGGGCGGCAGCGATATCGGCTATCGTCGTCGCCATCGGGGCAGCAATCCCCACGGTACGTAACGTCGCAGAAGCGGCCCCTCCCCCGTAACCGGCCAGCACCCCGGCCGCGCCGGTACGCATGAGGTGCAGCGCGCTCTGGTACGTGACCGCGCCGCCCACCAGCACCGGAATATCAAGATCGTAAATAAGGCCGCGCAGGTTGAGCGGTTCGCGGGTGGTGGACACATGCTCGGCGCTCACCGTGGTGCCGCGGATGACCAGGAGGTCCAGGCCGGCATCGGCGGCCGGCGGCACAATTTCTTTGGCGTGGCCCGGCGAACAGGCCCCGGCCACGGTGATCCCGGCGGCCCGCAGTTGCGCTACCCGGTAGCGCACCAGGCCGGTATCGATGGGGCGCTCGGCGTAGATCTGCTGGAGGCGCGCGGTAGCGGATTCGGGCGGCAGCGCGGCAATTTCTTCGTACAGCGGGGTGGGATCCTCGTAGCGAGTCCACAAGCCCTCAAGGTCCGCCACGCCCAATCCCCCGGCCCGCCCCAGGCGGATCATCATATCCGGGGAAGCCACCGAATCCATGGGGGCGCTGAGCACCGGAATATCGAGGTGGTAGGCATCCAGCTGCCAGGCAGTGGAGACTTCGCGAACGTCCCGGGTGCGCCGGGTGGGCACGATGGCGACGTCGTCAAAGGTATAAGCTATCCGCGCGCGTTTGCCGCGCCCAATCTCGATTTCGCTCACGTTCTCCACTTTACCGGCAAAGAAAGGCGCGCGACCGGGCCGCGGCGCACATCCGCGCGGCTAAGGCAGCGAAGCGCGGGGCCGCAACCGTTCTGCGCTGCTCCCGTGTCAAGGTCCTACCGCGTCACGCTCCACCACATCACGCGCTTACCGCGTTTCCGCACCCAGCGCGCGGGCGAGGAAACGCGGCGCGAACGTCTTTTCATAGGTGCCCACAAATTCTTCCACCTGCCCGTTGAGCCAGCGCTTGAAAGCGAGAATATTGGCATCGGCCGCGTCCTCGGAAAAGTCCCCGGAAATGCCGAACGTATTGTAGGTATCCAGGCTCTCATCGCAGGCGTATTTGAACATGGCGCGCTCAACCGGATAATCCCGCGCGTAGGCGGATAGCGTTTTATCCATCCCACCGAGCAGCAAAATCAGTTCGGAACCGACCCGGAATCCGAGCGCCGCGTTGAAGGGAATCTCCGCGTCGCCGCGCTCGGTCAGGGTTTCGCGTGCCATTTCTTCCTGGCCGTCGAGCACTTCCAGGCGCTGGGCGGCCTGCTCAAGTTCGCGCTCCCGCGCTTTCGTTTCTTTACGCCCGCGCAGCACCTCGATCCGCTCGTGTACTTCCGCGCGCTCAATCGCGATCTGATCGAGGTAGCGGCGCGGAGACACATAGGCCACCGCGAGCAGCGCGCGTTCGGGACCCATGTCCGCCATGAGATCGCGGTAGAAACGCACCGCGGAAGCCGAGAGAGCAGGCATGCCGTCGGTACGGTCGCGGGTACTCGCGTAGAGCTGCGCGAATACATCGAAATCTTCCGGCCCGAGGAAACGGGTCTGCACCCCGTAGCGGTTTTCGTTATTGAAACGACGACGCAGCCCCTTGGCGAGAGTTGCTTTGGCTTCTTCGAAGTTCATCCCGGAGATCGTCTTGGTGTAAATCCAGCGCAGTTGAATATCGGAGCGCTCCCCGAATTCATAAGGAAGGTGGCGCCAACCATCGCGTTCCAGAGCTTGGGAGACCGCGCCGGCCACCGGATTGTCCTTGAGCGGCGTAATATCCGTGTACCAGCGCCGTGCCAGAATCGGGTTAATCCGGGCGGTGAGCAAGCGCGGCTGGGAAGCGAAATGCCGGTTGAGCCCGCTGAAGAAAGCGGAAACAACCTCGCTGCGGCTCCAATCCAAGGTGGGCCCGTAGGCGAGGGAAGCCCGTGTGAAGATCTTCTTCCAGGGTTGATACATAACGAGGCCGGCCCCGCAAATATTTCCGGCATTGTTACGCACGCCCACGTATTCCACCCGGTATCCTTCGGCCGCACGCACCCGCCCGTAGCTCACCGTTTGGGAAATGAAACACCGTTGCGTGGTCATGTAGTCGTTGTACTCATTCTCGGATAACACCGCGAACTGCATTGTGTTCCTTCCTGCCGGGCAGCTCAGAGCTGATTCGCCACCTGCCTATTAGAGTAACTTAAGCTGAAACAGCCCTGGAAATGGGGGCGGAAAGCTTCCTCAGTTCGGTGCGAATAATCCGTCTTAGCTAAATGTCACCAATCCGGCTCGGAAGGCCAGGACGATGGCCGCCGAGCGGTCGCGAGCGCCCGTCTTGCGCAGTATTGCGTTGATGTGGCTTTTGAGAGTACCTTCCGAAATATAGAGTTGCCCCCGAATTTCTAGGTTAGTTAAACCGCTACCGATGAGGGTCAAGACTTCTAGTTCCCGTGCGGTCAAATTCTGTAATTCAGGTACCTCACCAGGCGACCGGCCCCTTTCGTGGAGGTAACACTGTACTACGTGGTCTAGGACCTGGCGGTCGAGCACTCTGTTTCCCACCGATACCTGGCGGATTGTCGAGATAATCGTCTCGGATTCGCTATCTTTGAGAAGGTACCCGTCAGCGCCCAGGCTCAAGGCCTTTCGCAGATACAGGTCATCCTGATACATGGTCAGCATGACAATGCGCCCAGGGAAGCCATTCCGTTTCAGCTCCTTGAGTACGTCCAGTCCGTCCATGAGAGGCATGCGAATATCCAGCAGCAGAACGTCAATATCCGTCTCACGCACCATACGGCAGGCTTCCACGCCGTCTCCGGCGCTGCCCACCACGCGAAAGTCCTCCTGCTGCTCGAGGAGAACCGCGAGGCTTTCCCGAAGTAGTCCCTGATCATCTGCAATCGCAATCCGAATCATCATGTGCTACCTCCTCATACATACCGGGTATTACCGTTCTCACTCGGGGTACATGCATAGTTTCCACCCGGCGCCCACTGGCCCGGCGCCCACGACATAGCCGCATTCGGCGGCGCGTTGCCGAAGGTGATCCAAGCCAATCCCGGAGCCGATGATGGGCTGCCAATCCGGTGCCGGCCCCTGATCTACTAGTTCGAGGCTCACGCCCTTGCCTTTTTCTTCAATCTGGAAGGTGACGGTGGTGGGTCCGGCATGGCGGGCGGTATTCGCTAATCCTTCCCGGCAAGTTGCGATGAAGAGCTTACGCAGCTGCGGATTCAGCCTTTGGATAGTTGCGAGCACTTCGGCAGTGCCCCTGAGTTCCATACCGTGCCGTTGCGCTGCCGCAAAAATTTGTTCTAGATCCGGCATCCCGGGAGGACTAATATCACGGCCCTGCAATCGGTCAAGAACGGTACGCATCTGAGCGATAGTTTGCTTATTAGAGTCCCGAATATCACTCAACGCTGCCAATGCTACCGGATCAGTCACTTCTTCGAGAGCCCGGGTGAGTCGCAAATGCTGTAATCCCAAGCCGTCGGAAACTATATCGTGCAACTCCGCGGCGAGAGCTAAGCGATCTCCCGATAGGATTTTTTCAGTTTCCGCCTGTGCTTGTAACTCACTATTGCGTCTTCTTTGCACAAGCCACTGCCAATACCACCACCCCAGCAGCGCCCCGCAGAGCGCAAATATCGCTAGGCGCCACCAGATTTCGTATTTTTCCGGAACTGCCACAAAAACCATAAGTCCCAGAACAAGCAGCGGTAGCACCGCCCTGCCCAGCACTCCCCAGCGGTTTTCCTTCTTCTGCGCCGTGTGACCGGCGGTCACGCGAATGGACGCGGGACGCGATGGAGAGGTGGTAGCGCACATAGCGCATATGCTACCCGTGCAGCGCTCCCATTCCATCGGCCCGCGGGCTGATTTTTCCCTCGGAACCCAGGCTGAGCTAGGGCCGCGAGTATCGAACACGAGGCCGATGTGCTCCGCATGATGAGTCGCCAGCATAGAAGCATGACAACACTTCCCATAGAAACCAAGGATTTATCCAAAATTTATCGTGGTCAAAGTGCGCTCCATAATCTAACGCTGAGTTTCCCTCCCGGCCAGATCGTGGGTTTAGCTGGCCATAACGGTTGCGGAAAATCCACACTCATACGCCTCTTAGTTGGCCTGGAACCACCCACCCATGGACAAGCTCTCATCTTTGGGCATCCCTACCGACAACTGGACTACCCGCTTCGCTACGTGGGAACCCTCCTGGGTGGTTCGGGGGCAACTCGCTCGCGTACTGTGCGCCAGCATCTGGCATGGATCGCAGCGACCCATCACTTCGCGAGCCAGCGCATTGACGAGGTACTGCATACGGTTGGTTTGGATCGCGTGGCCACTCGAAAAGCCGGAAAGCTCTCTCTGGGCATGAATCAGCGTCTCGGTTTAGCGGCCGCGCTTCTCGGCGACCCTCCTGTGCTGCTACTAGACGAACCTTCCAATGGTCTTGACCCGCAAGGAATCGAGTTACTGGCGCAGCTGATTGCAATGTGGCGGCGTGAGGGAAAAACGGTTGTGCTCTCCAGTCATCTGTTGGATTTCCTTGCCGATACCTGTGATCGTCTGGTGGTCCTGGAACAGGGCAGCGTGGTGTACGACGGCGCAGCCACGTTGGCTCACGGCAACCTGGCATCCGGCCGATGGCCGTCCCACCCGAATACAACCGAAAAGGCTACCGGAGCCGCGAAGCACGAAGGAGACACAGATGCTTAGGTCATTTTCGCGGTTAGTGCGCGCACAATGGGTACTCTGGTGGACCTCACGATCTGTCCGAATCGCATTGTTGGCATGTTTCCTGCCTGCGGCATTGTTCTTATTCGTACAGTACAGCGACGGGAAACTCTGGCACGCCGATTATTCTCTATTCTCGCAGGCGCTCCTTATGCTCTCCCTTGCCCCCATTATTTCCGGGGTGGGATCCATCTCCGAAAACTTGGTTCCCCTGGAGCCCCACCACGCTTCCACCCGAACTCTCATCGCGGTAGCGGTGCCACGTCGTTTCGCCTGGGCGGCTGCTCATCTACTGGTAGGTTTCTTCTTTGTCGTCATCTACCTCAGCCTTGCCCTGCTTGTCGGCTTTGGCGTGGGTGCCTTCCAGTGGAGCAGCTTCAATGTACAAGCTTTATGTGGCCTCCTCATCTACTGGAATGTACTGTGCTGGTTAGCCTCCTTCCTCGCCTCAGTATTCCAATCCGGGACGATCCCTCTTCTCTTCCTCCTGCTCAATCAGTCAGTTGTTCCACTGTCGTTCCTTTTATCTCGGGTAACGCCCCTCGCCCGTTGGAGTCCGGACCTGGCTGCTTACGGCCTTATTTTGCAGGGTGATATGCTCGCCAATTCGGCTATGTCACCAGAACTTGCTGCGGATGTAGCCGCTCATTGGAGCACAAATATCTTCGTTCTGCTCGCGTGGATGATTGTCATTGCACTCGGATTTTTCTGGTCCGAACGCCGTAAGGCCGCGGCATGATTAGCTCTTTGCGTGCCCACGATAGGGCGATCTGGCACCTGCGCGGTGCGCTCATTCAGGTGGCTTCACAGGTACGAATCGGTGTCGTTCTCGGGCTGTGTGTAGTTGCCGGGAACATGATGACCGCACTGCAACTACTCCCCCGCGCCGGCGAACTTCCCGCTGGTTGTGCAGGTTTATCTACCGCCATCGCGGTCAGCATTGTTTTTGCGCAGCCCATTGCGGCTGTCCTACCGTGCGTGTTGCTAAATTTCGATGATCAACCGCGTTACCGCGATATCACTACCTTGGTTCTCCCCGCCACACCACTGACCCTGCTCGCCCGAGCCATATGCAGTGGCGTGACTGTGTGTTTGTGGGGATCGGGTCAGGCCATTGGCGCCGTGGTGATGTATAGATTTCTGGCACCGCGCGGTATAGATGCCTCAACTCTAAGTGCCACAGAGTATCGCGAGCTGTTGTTAGCCTCGCTACCTTCGGTAGGCGCGGTACTCGTGTATCTTGCCACCCTGTGCATATTCTGCGTGAGTATCTGCCTTATTTTCCGATCCCGATATTCCAGCGTGGCCGTTCTGCTCACGATTGTGGCGATTATCGCTCCGCTTGTCCAAACCCTTCTTCCCGAGGTAGGAAAGTACCTTCCCGGAATTGCCGGTATCAGTATCCTCAGGGGTGACGATTCCGGGAATATGCTTCCACCCGGAATCGGGCTTCTCGTACTGCTCTTCTCCAGCTTGCTGCTCATCGGTGTCGCCGCGTTGAAACATTGGATACCCTTACGCCGCGGACGTAGCCGCAGATAGGAACCGGTACGTTTTCGTGTCGTAGGGGCGGATTAGACTACGAAGCACCAGCACAGAAGCGCGGCGCGGGCCGCGGAAAGGATGGGAACCGTGTGGACCACGCTGCCGCTTATCGGCTTTGATACAGAAACAACCGGGGTGGATCCCCGGCGCGATCGCCTCGTCACCTGCTCGCTCGTGCGGGTGGATAGTGAGGGAACCTCGCGGCGGTATTGGCTGGCGGATCCCGGGGTGGATATTCCGGAAGCAGCCAGCCAGGTGCATGGCATTACCACGGAGCAAGCCCGCGCGGAGGGCCAGCCCATCGCGGAAGTCCTCGGTGAGATCGCGGATATTTTGGGGGCGCAACTAGCGGCCGGCCAGCCGGTGGTGGCTTTTAATGCCTCCTATGATTTCACCCTGCTCGAAAGTGAGCTGGCCCGCCACGGGCTGCCCACCCTCAACCAGCGCTTGGGCGGTGAGATTTTCCCGGTTATTGATCCCTATCTGCTGGATCGCGGGGTGGATCGCTACCGCAAGGGGAAGCGGCGCTTGGAAAACCTCGTTATGCATTACGGGGTTTTCCAGGATGATTCTTTCCACAATGCGGAAGCTGATGTGGTGGCCACGCTGCGGGTACTCGGGGCCATGTTGGAGAGATTCCCCCAGCTGCGGGAAAAGGAACTGCGGGAAATCGTGGATATTCAGATCGCGGCCGAACGCGAATTCCAAGAGTTTTTGCGCAAAGTAGGCCGCTCGGATGGCCCCAAGGAAGGCTGGCCCGTCCCGCGCAACTAGTACTCGCTAGTTACGTTGCTGGTCCGGCTGGGCGAACCCAAGCGGACAACGCATCATCCAGTATGCGCATAAACCCAGCCACGCGGGAGCCGGGCTGCGGCGTCGTACTTTGCGGTACATAGCGAAAGGCCGGGAACGCGCTCTTACGTTCCCGGCCCTCGTTACCACCCCAGCGCTGCCACGCGTGGCAGCGAGCTAAAGGAGATTATGAGTAGGAATATTTAGGACTTGAGCCCGGAGTAATTCGGGGCTTCCACGGTCATTTCCACGTCGTGGGGATGCGATTCCTTGAGGCCGGCGCCGGTCATGCGGACCATGCGGCCCTTTTCCTTGAGCTCGGCAATGGTGGAGGCACCCGAGTAGAACATGGTCTGGCCCAGGCCGCCCACCAGTTCGTAGAGCACGGAGGCCAGCGGGCCGCGGAAGGGAATCTGGCCTTCGATGCCTTCCGGAATGAGCTTCGCATCGGAGGTGACGTCGGCCTGGAAGTAGCGGTCCTTGGAGTAGGACTTCTTGCCACGCGAGCTCATCGCACCCAGGGAGCCCATGCCGCGGAAGTGCTTGTACTGCTTGCCGTTCACGAAAATGACTTCGCCGGGGGTTTCCACGCAGCCAGCAAGAAGCGAACCGAGCATCACGGTATCAGCACCGGCCACGATGGCCTTGCCGATATCACCGGACCAGTGCAGGCCGCCGTCCGCAATCAGCGGGATACCGGCCGGCTTGCAAGCGCGCGCCGCATCCACAATCGCGGTCACCTGCGGTACGCCCACGCCGGCCACCACGCGGGTGGTGCAGATGGACCCGGGGCCCACCCCGACCTTGACCGCGTCCACCCCGGCGTCGATGAGTGCCTGGGCGCCGGAGCGGGTGGCGATATTGCCACCGATAATCTCCACGCCGTCAAAACCGGAATCGGCACGCAGGCGACGAATCATATCGAGGGCGAGCTTCGCTTCCCCGTTCGCGGAATCAATCACAAGCACGTCCACGCCGGCATCGGCAAGCATCCCGGCCCGCTCCCAGGAGTCGGTCAAGTACCCAACGCCCGCGCCCACGAGAAGGCGGCCCTGGGAATCCTTGGAAGCATTGGGGTACTGCTGGGTTTTGACGAAATCTTTGACGGTGATAAGGCCGGTGAGGCGCCCATCCTCATCAATAAGGGGAAGCTTTTCAATCCGGTGGCTCTTGAGGAGCGCCCGGGCATCCGCGCGGGACACACCCGTGGGTGCGGTCACCAGCGGCATGCGGGTCATCACATCCTCGACCCGGGTGGTGGCGTACTCATCTTCCGGAACGAAACGCAAATCACGGTTGGTAATAATGCCGAGCAGGTGCTTCTGCTCATCCACAACGGGAAGGCCAGAGACCCGATACTGCCCGCACAGGGCATCAAGCTGGGCGATCGTGGCATTCGGGGCTACGGTCACCGGGTCGGTGATCATGCCGGATTCGGAACGTTTGACCTCGCGAACCTGCTGGGCCTGATCTTCCGGGGAGAGATTGCGGTGAATAATCCCAATACCGCCCTGGCGTGCCATCGCAACAGCCATATCGCGCTCCGTGACCGTATCCATAGCCGCGGAAGCCATGGGGGTTTTCAGCACAATATTGCGGGTCAGGTGGGAAGAGGTATCGACTTCGGAAGGAATAACATCAGTTGGTTGCGGAACAAGCAACACATCGTCATAGGTTAGAGCAAGAGGAGCAAAATCGTTCACGAAATCCATTTTCCCATGTTATCGCGCCAAGCTGATAACTCCAATGTGGCCGGCACGCGAAAATCGACACAGCTCGCGCGCGCATACCCAACCGGCAGGCACATATACATAAGCCCAGCTCACAGGCCCGTGACTAGCAAGTCACCCGTGTGCAACTAGCCCGCACGCCGCACGGCTCACTCATGAGCACGGCAGCATGCGGGCTAGCGATGCACAGCACTACCGGCAAATATTGCTCAGCGGCGCTGCGCCGGAATTCCTTAGCGAACCCTCCGCAGAATCCTTAGCGGACCCGGTGGACGGCCGGAGTATCGACGCCGTCGCCATTCCAGTCACCCAGGAGGTGCGTATCGGTGTGCTTCCCGAAGGAGTACACCGCGCTGGCCGGCCCGGAGCTCAAGGAGCCGGCAACGTAGTAGGCGTTACCGCGGACCACCACGATGGTGTCCTTCCCGTCCCCATCGGTATCACCGGCAAGGGCAATATCCGAGGCACGGCCGAAGGAGAAGGCGGCACCGGCAGCCCCGCCCAGGGAGTCCTGGACGAAGAAAGTATTGCCGCGCTGGACCGCTACTTCGTCACGGCCATCGCCGTTGAAATCACCAGCCAGGTAGGTATCCCCGTGGCGTCCGAAGGTGAAGACGTGGTCCGCCGCGCCGCCGCGCAGGGAATCCACCGCATAAATGGTGTTTCCGCGCACCACGGCCACGGTGTCCTTACCGTCCCCGTTCCAGTCGCCGACGAGTACCCGGTCACCGGCCTTCCCGAAAGCGAAGACCTCGGTGGCATTCCCGGCAAAGCCGTTGCTCAGGAGGAACTGGTTACCGCGCACGACGCCGAGGCTATCTACGCCATCGCCATCCCAATCCCCGTAAATGAAGCTTTCGCCAGCGCGCCCGTAGGCGGCATCAATGCTGCCAGCACCCGAGTTCCAGTTATTGGTGGCGATGAAGCGGTTACCCGTCGGAGCGCCCGGCTTCGCGGGTTGTTCCGGGGTGGGGTTCGGGGTTCCGGGCTCCGTGGGTTCCGGTTTGCCCGGTTCCGTAGGTTCCGGCTTACCAGGCTTACCCGGCTCCTCGCCCGCACCCGGATCCGGCGTCACCGCTGCGGGAGCAACGGCCACCTGGAAGGACAGATCGGTGGGCCCGGCCACCACCCGCAGCACGGAATCCGCGGGGGCATCGGCAGGCACCGTGACCTTCACGGTGGCACGGCCGGTGTTATCCAGCGAGGGCGTCACGGTGGTATCCAGCGCGCCGCTGCCCACTTCCACCCCGTTGAGGTACACGGTGACTTTCTCACCCTTGGGCTCGGTGGAGGTGTGAGCCAGCGAGGAGAAGCTCAGCTCCGCGCTTTCCCCAGCCTTGAGAGCCTCTTCCCCGGTGATACCCACCGAGGTCTGGTTATAACGCACCTGATAGCCGGGGTTGGCCTTGAGGAAAGCGTTGAACACATCGTTATCGATCAGCCCGGTATCGGCGTAATTGCTACCCTCGCCGAGCACCGTGAAACCGTCACCACCGGCCAGGATGAACTGGTTGGAGGCCACGGTATAGACCTTCTCCCCCGCCCGATCCAGTTTTTCACCGTTGATGTACACGGCCTTGACGCGCTGGCCCGGGGTGGCATCCGCGGCGGCGTCGAAAACGTAATGCATATTGTAGGAAAGCCCGAGGCGCAGCATGGGCCGGGAGGCGCCTTCCTTGTCATTCCACTGCTGTTCGAGCATGGTGTAGATCTGCGCTTCGGTCAGGTCCACAGTGGCGTAGGAATTCCCGAAAGGCTGCACTGTGTAGGACTCTTCCAGGGTGACGATGCCGTCGCCGTTGGGGTCCAGATCCGCGCGAATACCGCCCGGGTTAATAATCCCGAAATCGGCCTTCTTTTCCATGCCCTGGGAGTACTGGTAGAACGCTTCGGCGATCATATTGCCGGCCGAGGATTCGGTCCCGCGATTCGCCCCGGTATCGGTGCCGTTATTGGTGCCGCGGTTCGCGATTCCCTTAATGGTTCCGATCTGCTGGGCGCCCAATTCCTTCGCTTTCGTTTCGGCAGCCTGGTACATCGCCTCAATATCGGCGGACTTGGGGGCCTGGGCATTCTTGTAGTCAATAGCAACGTTGGCGGCGGTGGCGCTCACGAGCTTCTTAGCTGCGGCGTCGTACACAAAAGTGTAACGGCCGTACGTGCGCCCGTATTCGCCCACTTCCAGAACCGGTGCGCCCGAAGGCGTGGTCACGCTATCCACGGTGAGGTGCGTATGACCTGCGACGACGGCGTCCACATCGCTTCCGAGCGTTGCCGCTACCGCATTATTGGCATGCATGAGGGCGACGACGATATCCGCCTCGCCGTTGCTTTCGTCCCCATCCTTGAGCAGGGCAGCCTGCGCATCCACGGCCTTGACGGGATCCTTAATATCCAGGCCGGTGATCGCGGTGGGAGACACCAGGGTATTGAGCTCATCGGTCACGCCGGATACGAAAGCCACCCGTACCCCGCCCACGGTTTTCAAGGCGTAGGGGGTGATCTTTGCAGTGTCGATCCCGCCCACGCTCGCCAGGGTCCACGGGAATTCAGAGGCCGGGACGATGCGGTTTTCGAAATCCTTGACGCCCTGGTCGAATTCGTGATTGCCCGCCCCGGAGAGGTCAAGCTGCATGGCGTTGAGAATATCGAGGGTGGGCTGGTCGTTCGCGATGGAGGACACGTAGGCCGAGCCGCCCACCAGATCGCCGTTCCCCACGAAAATGGTATTCGGGTTGGCCTTGCGCAGCTCATCGATCTGGTAGTCGAGGGCAGCCGCGTTCTCGATATGGCCGTGGAAATCGGAGATCGCCGCGATATCGATAGTGACGTGGTCGGCTGGCGCGGCCTGGGCCGGCGTGGTGAGCACGCCCGCGCCCAGCACCGCGACCGCACCGAAAGCGGTCATGCGCCGCAGGGAAAATATGGTCATGGTGTTCCTTCATCCGAGGGAAATAGGACACCGTCACCATAGGAAGCGCGGGTAAACACCCGGCTAATTGAACGTGACTGGAAAGTGAGCGCGGGGTGGCGCGATTATTCGACCGTCACGGATTTGGCCAGGTTGCGCGGTTTATCAACGTCGTAGCCGCGCACCGCCGCCATCTCCGAGGCGAAAATCTGCAGGGGGATCACGGTGACGAGCGGCATCATGAGGGTGGGCGTGCCGCGGGGTGCCCAGAATACCGAGGTGGCGAAATCGCGCACGGCGTCGTCGCCCTCCTCCGCAACCACAATGGTGCGTGCCCCGCGCGAACGGACCTCTTGCAGATTCGACAGCGTTTTCGCGTGCAGCTCGGGGCGGCGCGGGGTGGGGACGATCACGAAAATCGGCAGGTTGTCGGTCACGAGCGCGATGGGGCCGTGTTTGAGTTCCCCGGCGGCGAAACCTTCGGCGTGCACGTAGGCGATTTCTTTGAGTTTGAGGGCGCCTTCCAGGGCGATGGGGAAACCGACGTGCCGGCCGAGGAAAAGCACCGAGTTTTCGCCCTTGAGTTCGCGGGCCATGGCGCGGATTTGCGGTTCTTGGGCGAGCATTTTTTCCATGCGCGCCGGCATTTTTTCGAGTTCGTCGAGGTAGCCGGTGATTTCGTCGCGGAATTTATTGCCGCGGATTTGGGCCAGGTAGAGCCCGAGCAGGTAGGACGCGGTGATCTGGGCAACGAAGGCCTTCGTGGAAGCCACCGCGATTTCGGGGCCGGCGTGGGTGTAGAGCACCGCGTCGGATTCGCGTGCGATGGTCGAACCGTAGGTATTGACGATGGCGAGGACTTTCGAGCCCTGTTCGCGCGCGTGGCGCACCGCCATAATCGTGTCCATCGTTTCCCCGGATTGCGAAATGGCGACGACGAGCGTCTTCTCCCCCACCACCGGGTCACGGTAACGGAATTCGGAGGCGAGTTCCACCTCCACCGGGATGCGGCACCAATGCTCGATGGCGTAGCGCGCCACCTGCCCGGCGTAGGACGCGGTTCCGGCGGCGATCACGATGATTTTATCGATGGTGCGCAGCACCGCTTCGCTGATGCGCATTTCGTCGAGTTGGAGGGAATCATTGACCACGCGCCCGCGCAGGGTATCGGCGACGGCGCGCGGCTGCTCGTGGATCTCTTTGTCCATGAAGGTGGTGTATCCGCCTTTGACAGCGGCCGAGGCGTCCCAATCCACCGTGAATTCCTTGCCCGCGCGCGGCGAACCGTCGAAGCCGAGGAGCCGCACGGTATCCGCGCTGATTTCCACCACGGTATCCTGCGGGACTTCCAGGGCGCGCTGGGTTTCGGAGATGAAGGCGGCCACGTCGCTACCCAGGTAGTTCTCCCCCTCGCCCAGGCCGATGACCAGCGGGGAGTTCCGCCGGGCCGCCACCACGGTATCGGGGTGATCGCGGTCGATAGCGACGAGCGTGAAGGAGCCGTCAATGATATTCGCGGTGGCGAGCATGGCGCGGAAGAGGGCGGAGCCTGAGCCGGGCTCCGTGGTGGTGGCGGTGCTGGCCGCAGCACCGGCCGCGGCGTCGTCGGAACCGGACTCCGCAACGCTCGCATCAACCGTGGCGCCATCTTGTTCAACCGCAGCATTCGCATCAACCGCGGCGAGCTGCTGGGCGAGGATATGCGCCGCGATTTCCGAATCGGTATCGGAAACGGGCGTAATGCCCGTGGCCGCGAGGCCCTCCGCGAGTTCGCGGTAGTTTTCGATAATGCCGTTGTGGACGATAGCAACCCGGCCATCAAAAGAAACGTGGGGGTGGGCATTGGTATCCGAGGGCGAACCGTGAGTCGCCCAGCGAGTGTGCCCGATAGCCACCTGCGCGGGCGGCAGCGGGGTGTCCTGCAGGGCCTGGCGCAGGTTATCGAGGCGCCCGGCGCGCTTGACCGCACGCAAGCCCTCCGGCCCGGCCACCGCCACCCCGGCCGAGTCATAGCCGCGGTATTCCAGGCGGGCTAGGCCTTCGAGCACCACCTGCAATCCGCGTTGCGTGGCGCCGGTCGAGGCGCCCGTGGTGGCTTCGTTTGTGGCGCTGGTGCCTGCCGTTTCGGCGCCGTTCGTTCTTCTCTGTTCTGCTCGCGAGCGCGGGCCCGCGTACCCAACAATTCCGCACATGGAAGTTAAAGTACTGCGCCGGCGGCTCCGAGAAAAGAGTCAACACCCGCACAGCGCGCACATTTGCGCAGGTCAGACAAATTTCGCTCACGGCCCCCGGGGTCTTTTCGAACGACGACGCAGCTACATGCCTTCCCCGCCACCACACAACCCGAGTGTATTTCACCTCACAAAAAGTTGTCAGACTTTAGGACCAAAAGGCACTTACTCCCGCCCGGCCACGCTCCTAGTATGTTCAGAACAAGAACCGGTGATCTTGTACACGAGCACGGCAACCCCTGGCCTGGGTTGCAGCGGAAGCAATGTCGCGGAAGCTCCGTGCTCAGAACTGTCAAATTCATCGAAAGCGAATAGTGGTGAAACGTTTATACCAATTTATATCTGTTGCCGGTGCGTTACTCCTTACCTTGCCGGGCGGCGGTACCCTCATCGCCCACGCATCACAGGCAGCTACCCCCATTCATAAGTACACCTTCGATACGGATCTCGCGGATTCCGCGGGGCAGCGCAATCCAGATCAGGCACAGGCGCCGCTGGTGGATGGCGTGTCCGGCACTGCCTTGCGGGTGGAGAATGGCCACGGCCTCAGCTTTTCCCAGCCGATATCGATTTCTGAAAATGACCCGTGGTCGGTGAGCTATTGGGTGCGCTCGGATGCAGCACCCCGGGAGCGCACCTCGGTGCTCATGGATAACAAGAAGGATTTTTCTTTCGATCTAAAATTGGCTGCGAACCGCCAGGCTGGATTCCATGTAGGTAAGGGCCGCGGCGATGTGCTGACCTTCAAATACGATTTTTCCGGTGGTACCTGGTATCACCTTGCGTGGACGCAATCGAAAACCGCTGGGATGACGATGTACGTCAATGGCCAGGCTGTTGATAAGAATTCCTGGACGAAGAACCATCGCGTGCTCATCCCCGCGGATGTTATTGGTGGAACTGGTTTCACCGGTGCCATTGACGAACTGGCCGTCTACAACTCCGCGCTGAGCGCTGCTGAGGTGAAAGCTCTCTACGATAAGGAACGGCCGCAGGATTCCGCGCAAGGCAATCCGGACCAGGGAAAGCCGACTCCCGGCCAGCCCGGTCAGCCCGGTCAGCCCGGTCAAGATACCCCCGGCAAGGGCGAGCCCGGCAAAAACGAACCCGCCCAGCCCCAGCTCCCCCTACGCAATACGATCCCGGAATACAAGCTCGATGATGCCAATATCAGCACGGTGATGCGCCAGCCGGGTGGAAATCGCCAGTATTTGGGGCAACCCGATCTGGTGCAAACAAAAACCGGGCGGCTGATTTCCGCGTTCCCGGCCGGGCACGGCAAGGGCCCGCTGGTCATGATGATCTCGGATGATCAGGGGAAAACGTGGACGGAAAAGACCGATACCCCGAAGTCGTGGACGGGTTCGCAGGAAACTCCTACCCTGTATTCCCTCATCCGGGAGGATGGCGCGGAGCGTCTCATGCTTATCACCGCTAATCCGGGGTGGGGTGTTGATAATGCCGGCCACCGTTACGGGTGGAATACCTCCTATTCGGATGACAATGGCGAGACGTGGAGCGAGTACACCAATTTCCACCCGGTGCGTCAGCATGATGGGAAGGATAATGCCGCGATTGTTGCCATGGCTTCCCTGGTGCAATTGCGCGACGACGCCGGCCAGCCAATCCAAAAATGGATGGGTGTCTATCACGATTACGATTTCGTCAATTACAAGACCTACCTCACTTTCGAGGACGGCGTGGAGAAGTGGTCTGATCCGGTTCCCTACCTGGCCGAACACCGCGATATCGAAAAGTCCCATCAAATGTGTGAGATCGGGATGTTCCGTTCTCCGGATGGCAAGCAGATTGTTGGTTTGGCGCGCAGCCAGTCCCATGCACATCTGCCCACGATGATCGTGTCCAAGGATGAAGGCAAGACCTGGTCGAAGCCGGTGGAGCTTCCCGGTTCCCTTGCCGGCGAGCGGCATAAGCCGGCCTATGATCCCGTCTCTGGCCGGGTGGTGGTTCCCATGCGGGAAATCCGCTATGACCTCAATGGCAATGGCCGCCACGATGGTGCCAGTGATTGGAAGGCCGGGAACTGGGTGGCCTGGGTCGGCACCTTCGATGATTTGATGCACCAGCGCCCGGGCCAGTATCGCATCCTGCTGGAGCGGGACTGGTCGAATAATCGTTACGGCGGGGATACCGGGTATACGGGTATCACCGCACTGCCCGATGGCACGTTCATCATGCACTCGTATGGCCACTGGGATAAGGACTTCTCGCATTCCTGGAAGGGAACGGCCGGGCGCGGGTACGATGTGCGCACCGATCTTGCGTATATCAAGCAAGCGAAATTTACCTTGGCCGGCCTTGAGCAATCGGCAGGTATTGCGCAGCAAGATCCAAAACCCACTCCTTCAGTAACGACGACGCCCACCGAGAAACCGGCCCCTTCGCCACAGCCCGTTCCCACGGCCACGCCCACTCCCCCGGTGAAGCCGACGCCAACGACCGAGCCGACGCCTACGGCCGAGCCGACGCCAACAGTAAAGCCAGCGCCTACTGAAAAACCGGATCCGACAGTGCAGCCAACTCCTACGGTGGCCCCAGATCCGACACCGGCGCCTACCCCGAGCACAACTAACGTTCCGGCGAAGCCGGGTAACACCGGCAATACGTTCTATCTATCCAACGATTGGGACTCCATAGCAACCCAACCCGCTTTTTCCTACGGGCGAGCCGGTGACGAAGTCCTGGCCGGGGACTGGAATGGTGATGGTCAGCAAACCTTGGCTGTCCGCCGCGGTAACCAGATCTTCATTCAGAACAGCCTCACCGGTGGAGTGGCCGATGAAGTGATTTCCTTCGGGCGCGCTGATGACACCATCGTGGTTGGTGACTGGGATGGCGACGGTAGGGATACCTTCGCGGTACGCCGCGGCAACCAGGTATTCGTCCTCAACTCGATCCGTTCGGGGGATGCCGACCAGGTATTCAGCTTCGGGCGCGACGGTGATGTGTTGCTCTCCGGTGATTTCGACGGGGATGGCAAGTCCAGCTTCGCTCTCCAGCGTGGGAATGTGTTCTTCGTGAATAACACCCTCGCGGGCGGCAAGGCTGAAACGTCCTTCTCCTACGGCAAGGCCGGTGACCAGATCTTCGTTGGTGATTGGGATGGCGATGGTAAGGATACCTTCGCGGTCCGCCGTGGTAACCAGGTGTTTGTGGCGAACTCGCTCAAGAGCGGGAACGCTGATATCACCTTGCATTATGGCCGGGCTGGTGACCAGATGCTGGTTGGTGACTGGGACGGGGATGGTGTTGATACCCCCATCGTCCGCCGCTAACACAGCACTGTTTGCAACCCGCTAACAAGTAACGCCCGCGGGATCCTGGCCCACCGGCCAGTATCCCGCCCCGGGCAAGCGAAAGGGGAGGCCCCGGAATTTCCGGGCCCTCCCCTTCCTTCATTTCAGCCGGGAAACAAAGTGTGCGCGACAGACAGTTTTCCTCTGTCGTTCTGCCTTGCCGCCGCGTGCTTGCTAAATATCCCCGTACCAGATTACTTATTCTTACCCAAATGCTCGATTCCCTTAGTGATCACAGATGCGACTGCATAGATCCCTAAACATAACATGGCCAAGTAAATCATGTCGGAGTGCCCCATCAGGCTCATAACCGCGAAAATAACGCTGAGCAAGGCGACGATGAGCTCCAAACCGACTAACGCATATTCAACTAGCTGAAGCACTGTTCTTTCACTTCCTCAATCCCAAGCAATTCAGTCCTCAATTCTACCTGTGAAGCACAAGCGCCACCGAAGAGCTGGGAGCCCAGCTACGCCGCAATTAACTGCCGAGCTAACCTCGGTCCTCTTGAGAATGTGGATCTGAGTGCGCATCAGGCTGCTCCGCGCCGTCGGGCTCGGCGCGCGGCGCAATAAAGTTCACGCGATGCGGCCGGAATTCGAAGCCGCCCGGCTTGACCGTAATAATCGGACTGGTGTCCTCCGGTAAGCCGAGCCGCTTGTGGCGCTCGGCCGCTCTGCGCCGAGCTATCTCCCGCCGCTCTATGCGGGTTTCTATAATGAGTTCTTGAAGCGCTTTCTTGGCTTTCAGGGTGGCTTCTCTCTCCTCTGCTATGGTCAAGCCGGATTTCCACTGCCGTATCCCGATCACCTCAATGATCGCGACCGCGGTAGCCAGGCCACCACAGATGAGTGCCTGCCGGGAGTTCCACGTCAGTGCCAGCGTGACAAGAAAATAGACCCCTGCGAAGAACGCAATCCGGCTCAGCGGAGGAAGCCATCCTCCCGGGTGGGGATGATGATACCTTTGCTGTTGCCACAGGTGAGGGATGGTCGAAAGGAATTCAACAGCCACGGTGCTCAGCACCACGATGAGCAGCAGTGCGAAAAAATTCACCTGATGAGGGAGGAACAACCGGCTCAGCGCCAGCGCAATCACAATACCTATTGCGGTCAGCGTGCCAACGATGAGGTGACCGCTCCACGACTGGCGGAAAGGCACCGGCGTCCAATCCGGATCCGGAGAAACACGAACCATGGTTGTCCTTTTAGCCGAAGCATTCGGCTACAACACCCTCTAAACCGAGAAGCACCTCAAGGAAACTAGCACCCTCTTCTCCGATTTCAACGAACGCGCGCTTGTCGAAAATAGCTTCCCAAATTCCTGAAATCGATCCGTACATTCGCCCTCGTTCATTCCCTGTATTCCTTTCGTTGCACCACCGTCTTTGGTGGCGAATTGCCCAGCCCGGAAACGCGGGCGGAGATCTCCATTCAGATACGCCTCCAGTTAACCAGTTATTTCTAGTACCACAACACCGTCATTTGTCGGTATTTCACACTGACGTTCGTCGGTAGAAAAGCATCGTTTCAAGACAGTAGGTTATTGGTACCGCCCAGTTTTCAGTCTTCCCCTGGGTATGAGACCTGTTCCCGATGGCGATCACGATCTGTGGAAATGCCTGTAACCAGAGGTGGCGCACCGGGTTGTGGCAGAGCCGCCGAACGCAAGGTTATGCAAAAACGTGGTGGGGCCGGCCCAAACGAGCCAGCCCCACCACGTACTACGCTGCCGCCGAATCGCGGCGCTACTAGCTACCGCAAAAACGGCGCTGCCTAGCGCTATCTAGCGCTGCCTAGGTGATGTTACTTTTCCACCACGGCGAGCACGTCACGCGCGGAGAGGATGATGAATTCATCCCCGCCGTACTTGACTTCGGTGCCACCGTAGCGGGAGTACACCACAACATCCCCCACTTTGACATCCATGGGAACGCGGTTGCCCTTGTCATCAATACGGCCCGGGCCCACCGCCAGAACGGTGCCCTCCTGGGGCTTTTCCGAAGCGGTATCGGGAACGATCAGACCGGAAGCGGTGGTCGTTTCTGCTTCAGCTTGACGGATAACAACGCGATCCTCAAGCGGCTTAATGGAGACCGACATGCGGCTCCTCCTTACTTCTCAACTCGTGCACTACAAACGCGCTCAGAACCGGGACCCGCCGTCGCGGGGGCCGGGCCCGCACTAAGCACAAGCCGTAGCATGAACTACGTCCGCTATTAAAGGTAAGCCGCACTTAGCACTCAGTCAAGGTGAGTGCTAAGGATTTGCGAAAAGCGAAGTTTCTCGCACGGCGCGCGCTCGTCCGCAGGGCTCCGGGCACTCACACCTACCGCGCCACACCCACGCTCGCGCCGTTTCGCGCGCCTAGTTCACCTCATCGGGATGGGAGCTCACCCGCCCGGCTTCCCCGGCATCCAGCCCGGCAATCGCCTGCATTTCCGCGGCGCTGAGCTCGAAATCGAAGAGGTCGATATTCTCCTCCATACGCGCCCGGTGCGTGGTTTTCGGGAAAACAATATGCCCGCTTTGCAGATGCCAGCGCAACGTGACCTGCGCGGCGGTTTTCCCGTGCGCGCGGGCCGCGGCCGCAATCGGCTCCAGTTCATCAAGCCCGTACTTAGACTGCCCCA
Source organism: Actinotignum inguinis (assembly GCF_051265835.1). Taxonomy (NCBI): domain Bacteria; kingdom Bacillati; phylum Actinomycetota; class Actinomycetes; order Actinomycetales; family Actinomycetaceae; genus Actinotignum; species Actinotignum inguinis. Next base: position 60,074 of record NZ_JBOZDP010000009.1, read on the forward strand.
GCGGCCCCCACGCCTCGATCTTGATATCGCGCGCGGCGCAATACTGGGAAACTTCGCGTTGCTGGAAACGCGGGTGCAGCTCAACTTGGTTCACGGCCGGTACGACGCCGCCATCAGCCACGATGCGATTGAGATGCGCAGGTTGGAAATTGGATACACCCACCGAACGGACCAACCCGGCCTCCCGGAAGCTCACCAGGTCCTTCCACGCCTCCCCGTACAGCCCCTGCTGCGGTGCCGGCCAGTGAATGAGATACAGATCCACGTAATCAAGCCCCAGTTTCTCCAGGGATTGCGCCAGCGCGGCCGGGGCATCGGCCTGCCGGTCATTCCACAGTTTCGTGGTGATAAAAAGTTCCTCGCGCGGGATACCGGAGGCCGCAATCGCGCGCCCCACCTCGGCTTCGTTGCCGTAAATGGCTGCGGTGTCAATATGCCGATAGCCGGTGGCCAGCGCCTCGCTCACCACGCGCTCTGCCTCCTGCGGCTCCACCAGGAAAACGCCGAAGCCGAGCTGCGGGATGGTGTGCCCGTCGTTCAATGTCAATGTCGGAATATTAGCCATATCACATAGTGTGCCAGGCGCGGGCAGCTCGCGCCAGGCACTCCCCCAGACGCGTTAGGCCCCGCCCGCCCGGGCACGCTAGGCTTGGAAGCGTGGAACAGCTCGACGTCGCCCACTGGCTCACCTCCCCCGCCGGGCAAGCCCTCCTCGCCACCATGCCGGCCCATAACGTGGCCGATGCTTTCAAACTCTCCACCGAACTGCGCGAACGCGGCCTCACCCCCGAGCAAAGCTCCGCTCTGCTCACCCAGACCCGCCTGCGCGATGCCGCCCGCGCCAAATTCGGCGAGCGCGCCACCCGCATGTTCTTCACCGACGCCGGCCTCCAGCAATCCACCCGCGCCAGCGTGGCCCGCCAGCACGCCTCGGTCTTCCAACGTGCCGGCGTGCGCGAAGTGCTCGATTTCGGCTGCGGGATCGGGGCGGATTCCCAGGCCTTCACCGACGCCGGCCTGACCGCCCTGGGAGTGGAGCGTGACCCGGTTACCGCTCATTTCGCGCAGGCTAATGCCGGTTGCGCCGTCGTACCAACAGACGGATACGCCCTGCTCGGTAGCTATGAGAGCCGCGAGGGGCTGTGGCTCGACCCGGCGCGGCGCGATGCGCGGGGCAAGCGGATTTCGCATCCCGAGCACTGGCAGCCGGCGCTCAGCGATGCCATTGCGCTGGCGCGCGAATTCCGGGTGACCGGGATTAAGCTCGGGCCCGGGATTCGCTGGGCGGATTTGCCCGCCGATGCCTTCGTCGATTGGGTGAGCGTGGACGGGGACCTCGTGGAGGCGGTGGCGTGGTTTGGGACGCGCGATCCGGGGCGCGGCGCCACGATCCTCACCGAAAAGCCCCGGCGCGAGGAGGGCGACGACGCCGCCACTTCCGCCACCGGGAACTTGGTCGGCTACTATCGCACCTGGCGCGGGGATCCGAGCCAGTCCGCCGCTTCCCTGCCGGCCCGGCCCCTGGATGCGTACCTGTACGAACCGGATCCGGCGCTTATGCGCGCGGGCGGCCTCGACCAGGTGTGTAGCGATTTTGATTTGGCTCCGATTTCGCCCGGGCTGGCGTATTTAAGCGGCGACGCCGTCGCCTCCCCGCTCCTCGCCCGTTTCAAAATACTGGATGTGCTCCCGCTGCACGCCAAAACCGTGGCTGCCGAGCTGCGCAAACGCGGCGTCGTGCGGGCCGAAATCAAAAAACGCGGAACCGATATTGACCCGGCGCTCTTCCGCAAACAACTCAAGTTGCACAAGAACGCCGGGGACGGCGCCGCCACCGTGATCCTCACCCGGATCCTCGGCGAGCACCGCGCTATCGTCGCCGAACGCGAAGGGTGGTAGGCGCTAGAACGCTACCAGATCGAGGGGCATATTCGTGTCCACCGTTATATCGAGGGGCGACGGCGCCCGCCCGCTGACCGCCACGCTGTACCCGAGGGCAGCAATCATGGCGCCATTATCGGTGCAGTAGCGCAGCGCTGGGATGCGCACGTTGATCCCGCGTTCGGCTCCGCGCTGGGCGGCCAGTTCCCGCAGCCGGGAATTCGCGGAGAATCCCCCGCCCACCACCAGGGTGTCACAGCCCTTATCTTCGCAGGCCCGCAGGGCTTTATCCGTGAGGGTATCGGTAATAGCTTCGGTGAATCCGGCGGCAATATCGGGAACATTGACTTCTTCGCCGCGTTCTTCCAGGCCCTCAATATAGCGGGCCACAGCGGTTTTCAGGCCGGAGAAGGAGAAATCGTAGCGGTGGCGTGCCTTATTTTTCCCGCCTTCCAGGCCGCGCGGGAAGCGAATGGCATCCCGGTTGCCGGTCCTGGAGAGGCGGTCAATATGCGGGCCGCCCGGGTAGGGCAGGCCGAGGAGGCGCCCCACTTTATCGAAGGCTTCACCGGCGGCATCATCCAGGGTGCCGCCCAGCTCCGTCACATCCCCGGCAATATCGCGCACGTGCAGAATCGAGGAATGACCCCCGGAAACCACCAGTCCGATAAAGCTCTCCGGGAAGGGCCCGCTGGCCAGCTGATCCACCGCCAGGTGCCCAATAATATGATTAACGCCGTAGAGCGGAATACCCAGCGCCAAGGCCAGGGATTTCGCCGCGGAAACCCCAACGGTCAGCGAACCGATGAGCCCCGGGCCTGCGGTTACCGCAATCGCATCCAAATCGCCCAGCCCCACGCCGGCCTTCTCCAGGGCCGCGTTCAGGGTGGGGACCATTTGCTGGAGGTGAGCACGCGAGGCAATCTCCGGGATAATGCCGCCGTAGCGGGCGTATTCATCCATAGACGTGGCGGTTACATCCGCCAGCAGCTCGCCGTCGCGTACGATCCCGATCCCCGTTTCATCACACGAGGTTTCGATTCCCAAAACTGTTGTACTCACGCCCGGCAATCTTACTCCTCACTTTTCCCATGTGGGAGTGCGCAGCATCTCCAGCGCGCGCAGGCGATCCACTTTCCCGGAGGCCAGCATGGGGATAGCTGCTTGCACCACCCGGCGCGGCGCGGCGGCCTTCCCCATCCGCACGCGCACGTACTCACGTACCTCCTCCGCGCGCTGCGCGAAAGGGAACTCTGCTTCCAGAATTACTCCCACGATCTGCCCCCAGCGCTCATCCACCACCGGAAGAACTTCCGCGCGCCGCACCCCCGGGAAACTGCACAGCACCTCGCTGACCTGCCGGGCATGCACCTTCACCCCGCCGGAAATGATCACGTCATCCAGGCGCCCCGCGACCTGCACTCTCCCCTCAATAACGCTCCCGGCATCATTCGTCACGTGCCAGCGCCGGCCGCCACTCGTTATAAAAGCCGCAGATTCTGGTTCGTCCAAATACCCTGCGGCCAGCATCGGCCCGGATAATTGCAGCCGCCCGGAGGGCGCGGCCACCTGCACCCCGGGCAGCGGGATACCGTTATAAACGCAGCCGCCCGCGGTTTCCGTCATGCCGTAGGTGGTCACCACCGGGAGCCCCAATGCTCGGGCACGGGTGATGAGCGACGGCGCAGCCGCCGCCCCGCCCACCAATATGGCACGCAAGTTCCTCAAGGCCGTGGTGCCCGCCTGGCCGGATTCCACAATATCGGAGAGCTGGGTGGGAACCACGGATAGGAAGCCGCCCTCCGGCATATCCACCATATCCACGCCGCCATGATCGCGTAGCGATAGCCCGGGTGGGAGCTCCACCGGATAGCTACCGGCCACGCAGGAGCGTGCCACTACCTGGAACCCGGCCACGTGATGCGCGGGGAGGGCCAGCACCCAGCGGCCCCGGCCCCCGAAGAATTCCGCGGTGGCAGCTTCCGAAGCGAGGAAAGCCCGGGCGGAAAGCCCGACCAGGTGCCCCTTCCCCGTGGTGGAACCGGAGGTTTGCAAAATAAAATCAATATCCGGCCGCCAGCGGATCCGCCCCGCCACCGCCGCCGCATCGGCCGCTGCATCCGCGGCCGTAGTCGCATCAACCGCCGAATCCGCCGCTGCATCGGCCGCCGAAGAAGCCAGCGGCATGAGCGGGCGGTGGCTACCGGGTGCTTCCAGCCGCGCCGCTATCGCATCGTATAGCGCGCGTATACCGCTCCGGGAAGGAACAATGAACTCAATATCCTCCGGGCTCAGAACACTGGACATGCGCGAACCTCAACCCGCCTGTTTTAGAAGTAGCGCGGGTAGGGATCCCAATTGGGGCTGCGATGCTCGAGGAAGGCATCCCGGCCTTCCTGGGCTTCCGGCGTCATATAGGCCAAACGGGTGGCTTCACCAGCGAATACCTGCTGGCCGGCGATACCGTCGTCGACCATATTAAAAGCAAATTTGAGCATACGGATGCTTTGCGGTGATTTCGTGGCAATAATACGCGCGTACTCGAGAGCGGTTTCTTCCACCTGCGCGTGCGCCACCGCTTCGTTAATAACACCCCAGGCCGCGGCCTGGTCCGCGCTGTATTCGCGGGCGAGGAAGAAAATCTCGCGAGCGCGCTTGTCACCGGCCTGGCGGGCCAGCAGGGCGCTGCCGTATCCGGCGTCGAAGGAACCCACATTGGCGTCGATCTGCTTGAAGCGGGCGTGTTCGCGGGAGGCGACCGCCAGATCGCAGACCACCATGAGGGAGTGCCCGCCGCCGGTCACCCACCCGGTGAGCGCCGCGATCACCGGTTTCGGGGTGGTGCGGATAAGGCGCTGGAGTTCGAGCACGTGCATGCGGCTGGCTTGGGCGTGGTCGATTTGGGCGCGGCGCTGAGCCACCCCGGCGCTAGAATCCGCGCCGGCCGTTTCGTACTGGTAGCCGTCTGCCCCGCGCACCCGCTGGTCGCCGCCCGAGCAGAAAGCGTAGCCGCCATCGCGCGGGGAGGGACCGTTCCCGGTGAGGATAATGGCGGCCACATCGGAACTCATGCGCGCGTGGTCGAATGCCCGATAGAGTTCGTCCACGGTGAGCGGGCGGAAAGCGTTACGCACATCGGGGCGGTCAAAGGCGATGCGCACCACCGGGAGGTCCTCGCCCGCGGGTCGGCCATCCACCTCCCCGCGGGAAATACCACGATGGTAGGTAATATCTTCAAACTCGAAACCGGGGACCGTGCGCCAGCGCGCGGGATCGAATGTATCTGAAACCGAAGGAAGCATACTCATGGGGGACAGTTTAGCCGGCAGGCGCTAGTATGGGGTCTGTTTCACACTCTCGGCGGCGCGGAGCCACGGCCTAGCGGCCCGGGCCCGCGTGCCGTACCGCGTACTTGTCAACGAGGCCATGCTTACTGAATTAGTCAATCCTTTCCCCGAACTGTCCCGGGTGCTCGCCTATTCGATTCCGCTCAAGCGCCGCTTCCGGGGGATTACCGTGCGGGAGGGACTGCTCCTGGAGGGCCCGGCCGGTTGGGGTGAGGCAGCTCCGTTTTGGGATTATGACCCGCGGGAATCAGCCCCGTGGCTGCGCGCCGGAATCGAGGCGGCCACCCGGCCCTTTCCGCGTCCGCTGCGCAGCCATATCCCCGTGAATGTGACGATCCCGGTCACCACGCCTGCGGATGCAGCCCGGCTGGTTCGCGACGCGGCCGGCTGCACCACCGCGAAAGTGAAAGTTGCCGATCCGCGCTCGACCCTACGCGAGGATTGCGAGCGGGTGGCCGCGGTGGCGGCGGCGCTCGGGCCGGCCGGGAGGGTACGCGTGGATGCGAACGCGGCCTGGGATACCGATACCGCTATCCGGGCCATCACCGAGCTTGACGCGGCGGCCCGCGCGGGCGGGCTGGCCGGGCTGGAATACGTGGAGCAGCCCTGCAAAAAGATCGCGGAGCTGGCCCGGGTGCGCTCCCGGGTTGCCCCCAAAATTGCCGCGGATGAATCGATTCGCCGCGCCAGCGACCCGCTGGCGGTGGCTCGCGCGGGAGCTGCCGATATTGCGGTTATTAAAGTGGCGCCCCTGGGAGGAATCCCGCGCGCGCTCGATGTTGCCCGCGAGTGCGGATTGGACGTGGTGCTTTCTTCCGCCCTGGAGACCTCGGTGGGGATCGCGGCCGGGCTGGCCGCGGCAGCCGCGGTGGATCGCCTCCCCTACGCCTGCGGTTTGGCAACCGTTCAGCTCCTGAGCGCCGATATTGCGAGCGAAGCGAAGCTGCCCCGCGCGGGCATGATTGAATGCGGGAGGGCCGCCGTGGATACCTCGCAGCTCAGTGCGGCACCGGATTTGGTGGCGCGCTGGCAGCGGCGCCTGAGCGAGATGATGGAGTGGTACTCATGAGCATGATGAACGACGACGCAACCCGCGCCGCGGCCCCGCGCACGCTACCGTCAGCCGCCACCGCACCGGCCGCACCGGACCGGGCCGCGCCCGCGGACCCGACCGCCACGCACGCCCGCGATATTATCGGGGCGCTGATCGGTTGCGGGGTGCGCCATATGGTCATCTGCCCCGGTTCGCGCAATGCGCCCCTCACCTACGCGGCAGCTGCAGCGGCGCGCGCCGGCCTGATCACCACCCACGTGCGAGTCGATGAGCGCAGCGCTGGCTTCTTCGCCCTCGGGCTGGCCCGCGGTGAGGTGCTCGCCGCAGAGCCCCTCCCGGTTGCTGTGATCACCACGTCCGGCACCGCCGTCGCCAATCTTCACCCGGCCCTCGCGGAAGCCGATGCCACCGGAATCCCCCTCCTCGCCGTGACCGCGGACCGCCCCGCCTACCTGCGCGGCACCGGAGCGAATCAAACCACCCAGCAGGCCGGAATGTTCGCCACCGTGGTGCGCGCCCAGCTGGATATTCCGGCCTTCGGGGAGGACGGCGCGGTGGTCGCGAACCAGGTGTGGCGCGCGGTCGCCCGGGCGCTCGGCGAGGGCGGGCGCCCCGGCCCCGCACATCTCAATATTTGTTTGGATGGCAATCTTGCCGCGCTTCCCGCTCCCCCGCGGGTATGGCCCGCGCCCCGCCGGATCGCCGCGCCGGCCCCTATGGGTACGGCGGGCACGCCCTGGCCGGAAGTGCTGGACCGGGAGCTCGGCACCGTTATTGTGGCCGGGGATGCTACCGGCAGCGGGGCGGGAATCGTGGCGCTCGCGGGGGCGCTGGGCTGGCCGCTGCTGGCTGAGCCGAGTAGCCCGGCGGCTTACGGGCCCGCGCTCAGCCACTATGTTTATTACCTCACGCACATGCAGGGTATTGAGCAGGTGCTCCTGTGCGGGCATCCCACCCTCTCGCGCCCCGTCACCCAGCTCCTCAAACGCGCCGATATTAATATTGTGGCGGTGGCTGATCGCAGCGGTTACTATTTCGATCCTTTCGGAACGGTTCGCGCCGTGCTACCGGCACTGCCGCCCGCACCTGAAACTACGGGTACGATTCCACCGTTGTGGCGCGCAGCGGAGGAACGGAGCGCCACGATGATAAGCCGACGGCGCAGCCTAGCCGCCCGCACCCCCGGCGCACCTTTCGATCCCCTGCATATTGCCTGCACTATCTGGGATAGTCACAGCGAGCATCCCGAGAGTGCCCCGCTGCTCTTCGTGGGGGCTTCGGCTTCTATCCGGATCCTCGACCGCGCGGCACGCACCCCGGCCCGCCCGCTCCGCGTTCTCAGTAACCGCGGACTGGCGGGGATTGACGGCACCATCAGTTGCGCGCGCGGTCTGGCCACCGCCACCGGGGAACCGGTGCGGGTGCTGCTGGGCGATCTCACCTTCCTCCACGATATGGGCGGCTTGCTCCGCGGGAGCCACGAGCCGGAGGTGGATCTGCAAGTCATTGTCCTCAACGATGCGGGCGGTTCAATTTTCGCTGGCCTGGAGCACGGCGAGCCGCAGCACGCGCAGGATTTCGGGCGTTATTTTGCGACGCCGCAGCGCTGTGACATCGAGTACCTTGCCTACGGTATGGGAGCTGATTATCTGGAGGTGCGCAGCCTTGACCAGCTCGATGATCTCCTGGCGCGCCCGATCCGCGGGGTGTCGGTGGTTGAGGTGCGTACCGATATTCCGGATCTGCGCGCTCGCGATGCGCAGGTGCAAGCGGAAATTAGTGCTGCCCTAGGTGCATAACTCACGCGATGCACGCGCGAAGCACCGCATGAGCTAAGTGCGCCGGCGTGGTGCGGGGCTTAGCGGCTTTCCGCCACCGCGCTCAGCATAGGGAGCATTTTCGCTTCGGTTTCCGCGAATTCTGCCTCCGGGATAGATTGCGGCATAATCCCGCCTCCCGCGTACAGAGTGATGAAGTTTCCGGTGATGTGGCCCCCGCGCAGCGCGATCCCGAATTCGCCGTTGCCGGCCGCGTCCACCCAGCCGACCGGACCGGCATACCGCCCGCGGTCCATATGTTCCACATCGGTGAGAATATCGCGGGCCAGAGCGGTGGGCTGGCCGCACACCGCCGCGGTGGGATGCAAAGCGTAGGCCAGGCCCAGTGCGGAATGCTCGCTGCGCCCACGCACATCGGTCGCTAAATGGCACACGTTCGGGAGCCGGAGCAGCTCCGGTTGCTCGGGAATATCCAGCGAGCTCGCCACGGGAGTAAGCGCGCTGCGCACCGATTCCACCGCGATCTCATGTTCGCGGCGGTCTTTTTCCGAGGCGAGGAGCACCTCCCCCTCATCCGCTGTGGCTGTTCCCGCGAGCACCCGGCAGGAAAACTCCCCCGCCCGGGTGCCAACCAAAAGTTCGGGGGTGGCGCCCACCAGGCCGCGCACCGCGTATATCCAGCAGCTCGGATAGGAACGCGCCAGGTGAGCGCACAGCAGGCGCGGATCGAAATCCCGTTGCGCCCGCAGTTTTTTATCCCGGGCCAGCACAACTTTGTCCGCTTGGCCCGCGCGGAGCATATCGCGCACCGTGGCCACCGCCGTGCACCATTCACTTTCGCTCAGGCTCCCGCCTTCCGAGTGCGTGGCCCCGCAGCCGGGAATGCTCGCTAATGCGGCGCGGCCCGCCGCGCACACCGCCGCCCCGTCCAGGGAGTCCAGGCGCCGAGCCAGCTCCCCGCAATCCACCCCGATCACCCAACTGGCTTCCTTGGTGATCACCAGGAGAGTTTCCGGGATCAGGAGCATTCCGCCCCGGAGAAACCCGAAAGATCCGAAGGCGAGCGGGAGGGCGCAGGGCAGCTCTGCGTCGTCGTACTTCTGCGTATTCTTGTGCCCGGTTCGCGCGGTTCGCGCGTTGTGCCCGTTTCGCTCGGTTTGCCCGGTTTGCCCACTGCGCCGTGCCGCGGCGCTCAGCTGCGCCCAGCGCGCGGCCGCGCGTTCGAGAGTATCCGGGGCCTCGCTTTCTACCGCTACGTATTCGCCCCAGCCGAGGAGCGCCAGGTGCGGGCCGACCCACGCGCTGATATTCGGGGAGGGGGCGAAGCCGAAAAGTTCCGGGCAGATCGGGAGGGGCTGGCGCAGCCGGTGGACCTCAAAGTTTGCATAATCCACAGCATCCGCGCTACCCGTCATATTCGCGCCGCTGCATTCCGCCATCCCCGTTTCCTTTCCGCTTTCACTACGCTGTGCCGGCGGATTCTCCCGCGAGCCCGCAAAGGGATAGTTTAGGCCGAAGCGGCGGCTAATGAACAGCGCATAATCGTGGCGTCGCGCCCGTGATAGTAGCCAGGGCGCCGCCCCACCGCGGTAAAGCCGCGCGAGGCGTAGAGTCCGGTGGCAATCGGGTCGTCCGAGCGGACCTCCAGGAACATGGTTTCCCCGCCCGCGTCGCGCGCCAGGGTCATGAGGTCGTCAAGAAGCGCACCGCCCAGGCCCTGCCCGCGCACCGCCTGCGCCACCGCGAGAGTGAGGATTTCGGCTTCCACTCCCAGGCTCACCCCGCCGGCCGCCAGGATGGGCGGGTGAAGATCGTCAAGCGCATTAATGGAAGGAGCGTTTGGTGTGGCGGCACCGGGCACGGCCGCAGTGGCGCCGTGCTCTACCGAATTTGCGGCAGTGCCCGGGAACACCGCAGCTTCGCCCCGCTCCATCACTTCCCGCGGAGGTTCCACCGTGTAGAGCAGGTAGGCTTCGCTACTGGCCCGCAGCGCCTGCTCCCAGGCCCCGCGCGGCCAGGCTTCCCGCGCGCCAAATTGGGCGGCGTCGAAACGGGCCAGGTCACGCGCCCAGGACGGATCAGCTACCACGCGCCGCATCGGCACATCGCGCCAGTGCCGCGGCATCTCACTCCCCACCACGCGCCTAGCTGCCGAGGTAACCGCTGCCCGCCGGCTGGGCCACGCCCTGCGCGATATCGGGGCGGCGCAAATATTGCGGCTCGGTATCGAGCGCCTCGCCCGCCGCCAACTTCGCGCCCGCGCGCGCCACCATGAGCTCCGGTTCGCATTCCACCACGCGCGCCCCGCTCAGTTCCGGATACATATCCCCATGGGATACGACGACGCTGGTATGTTCGCCGCGCAGCGCAGGTACCTCGGCCGGGCGGATAATGCGGGGGCCATCCGTGACGGTGAGTTCGCCGCGCGCCGCGCTCTGGGCAGCCGGTGCTACTTCTGCGCTCAGCACATACAGTTCCTTACGCCGGGCATCGATAACCGCGAGCGCGCGGGTAGCTCCCTCGCGCAGCGTGCCCAGGGCCCGCACTTCCAGGGAGGAAACGCCGTAGAGGGGCACATCCCAGGCGAAAGCGAGGGTGCGGGCGGTCACCAAGCCGGCACGCAGCCCGGTAAAGGCCCCGGGCCCGGTTCCCGCCACGATGGCATCGGCGCGTTCCACCCCGGCTGCTTCCAGGACTGCCTTGACCATCGGGGTGAGAGTTTCAGCGTGGTGGCGCGAATCCGGGGACACCTCGCGGGCCAGAGTGGCGATCTGCCCGGCGGCGCCGTCGTTCCCAAAATGTTCCACGCGGACCAGGCCCACCACGGATAGGTCGCTGGTATCAATGGTCAAAATATTCATGAAGCATTCTCCTGGTGGTACGAGGCGAGCAGGTCGGCGGCGAGCTGGCGCGAACGCGGGCCGGAAGCGCGCAGGCTGAGGGTGCGGGGCGAATCGACGTACAGGTCGAGCACATCGCTGCCGGCCGCGGCGCCGACGGGCCGTTCAATATCAATATCGAGGCGGTCATTGGTGAGGACCTCGGTTTTGCCTTCGCCCCATTCCACCACGGTGGCGGATTCTTCCAGGGAGGAATCCAGGTCCAGGGCGTCCAGTTCTTCCAGGGAGGTGAGGCGGTAGGCGTCCACGTGGACGAGGTCGGGGCCGCCGGCCCGCGAGCGGTGCACATTGGCGATCACGAACGTCGGGGAGGTGACGCGCCCGCCCACGTTCATGCCTTCCGCGATTCCGCGGGTCATTGTGGTTTTTCCGGCGCCCAGCGGCCCGTTGAGCATGATGAGGTCGCCGCCGCGCAGGAGCTTTCCGAGGGCGCAGCCAACGGCGTGCATCGCCTCGGCGTCCTCAATAAGGATCTTCTCAGTCACCGTGCTATTCTACGTCGCTTCGCGGGCGCGGGCGTAGGGCGTGCGGGTGCCTACTTCACGTACAAGCGCGGGACCCGGGCGGCCACGCGGGTAATAATCTCATAAGAAATCGTGCCGCTGGCCAGTGCCCATTGCGCGGCGCTCACTTCCCCGCGGGCCGGGTCGCCGAAGAGCACCACGGGGGTGCCGGCCGGCAGCGGCCCATCCAGGCGCACCACAAACTGATCCATGCACACCCGCCCGGTGATGGGCGCGCGCTGAGCGGCCGGCCCCTCCCCGACCGTCACATAGCCCTTATTGGACAGCGCCCGCGGAACCCCATCGGCATATCCGAGCGGTACGACGCCGAGCACGGCCCCGTCCTCAACAACGGCCGTGTGCCCGTAAGAAACGCCGGCGCGGTGGGAAAGCTGGCGGGTGGTGAGAAGCTCGGATTCCAGGCGCATGGCGGGGCGCAGGCCCAGGTCGGAGGCGAGGGTGCGGCGCGGTTCGGGGCTGAGCCCGTAGAGGATAATGCCGGGGCGCACCATATCGTAGCGGGCTCCCGGGTGCCAGAGCACCCCGCTGGAGGCGGAAAGGTGGGCCAGGCGCGGGGTGAGGCTGGCGCGGGTGGCGAGGCGGCGGGCTTCGTCGAAAACGGCGATTTGGCTGGTGGTGGCATCGCTATCCGGGTCATCCGCGCAGGCCAGGTGGCTCCAGATGCCAACGACTTCGAGGCGCCCGGCCTGTTGGTGTGTGGCGAGGAGTTGTGCGGCCGCGGGGATATCTTCCAGGTTGAAGCCCTCGCGGGTCATGCCGCTATCCACGCTCAGGTGAACCCGGGCGGTGTGGCCGGTAGCCTGAGCGGCCCGCGCCACCGCCTCAATCATCCAGGTATCCCCCACCGAGAGTTCAATCCCCGCTTCGAGTGCTGGGGCGAGATCACTATCGGGGGTGTAAATCCAGGAGAACACCGGGGGCAGGGCCGGGTGGCCGGCTAGTGCTTCACCTTCGGTAGGCTGCTCCCCCCATTCCCGGACCAGCGCGAGCGCTTCGGCAACTTGGGCAACCCCCAGGTAGTCCGCTCCCGCGCGCGCCGCCGGCCATTGAGCTCGGTTCGGAATGGTCGCAGGATCAGGATCCCCGCTACGCCGGTGAGCCGATCCCGCGC
>NZ_JBOZDP010000010.1:0-71233 GCF_051265835.1 Actinotignum inguinis
GGGTGGCACAGCCACCCGCCCCGTCATCTTTGGCGATATCCCTAGTCCTTAAATAGTTGATGGCTTTGCTATGGGCAAACATCCAGATCCTAAAACCAACGGGGAACAGGCTCAATCTCTTCCATTCGCGCTAGTACTTCGCCCGGGGTTATACCGCTGCTGAACCAAGAAGTATCCGCAGCATTGACAACGTCCCTCACACACGAAGCGAAAATTGAGCCGGTTTCCGCACTCGGGCGTGGCAAATATGTTTTCGCCACGGAAACAAGTTGGCGGCCGTATCTATCGTCGATAACAACAACCACAAGCTCCCCCTGCCGCGCGGCGTAAAGAGCGTGGCTTGCAGTGAGAAATTCTCCGAGGTTGTTTCCATCCTCAAGAATTTTAGCTGGAGGTCTACCGTCGAGACGATTGCGGCGACAAATGTCAGTAATGGCCCGATTCATCGCCGGAGACAAAAGTACTGAATCCGATAGAACCGTCAGACTCCCTCGGAGTTCCCGCCAACAGGCATCCGCGAGTGTCCGAGCGAACTTCGGGCGTGCCATCACCCGCACAAGTTCTTTCTCGACCTGCTCGCAAACCGCTAGGATCGCACCCTTTTTCTTGGCCCAAGAAGTGAGGATGCCATGCTCCCCGGAGGCCAAGAAATGCAAAAGGGAGCAGGTGTCGAAGAGGATAATCACATCAAACCAGAGATGTCGTCGTTAGATATATCTGGGACGTGGTGCACAACCGAAGGTGGAGGACCTAAAGCGCTCACATCCACTCCTAGAATCTCAGCTACCACTTCAGCGGTAACTTTTCCTTGCGCGAACGCCTCCTTAGCTTTTTCTTGTAAATACACCGGAGGTCTTTGCGAAGATTGAGAAACAGAAGCCTCCCGGGCATGACACTGACTTATCCACCCGTATTCTTCCGCAAGCTTCCTCGTGGAGTACTGCCTGAGCTCACTGAGTTCCTTCGAACCAATCAGACCAGCGTTAGACATCTGGAAGGCAGCAATTTGAGGCGAGACACCGTAGCCCCGCACAAGGCTATTGAGCCACGCCTTCTTCGGATATCCGGACTGCTGAGCGCAGATTGTTTCGGTGGCAGATAACGGTAAAAGCAAGTGGCGAGCAAAGGCATGGGCGCGAGTTTCCGACGGCCCCGAATAGCCATGATTCTTTGCACTAGTGAGATCTTCTTGAAAGACAAAATGCCCTATTTCATGAGCAACTGTCGAACGAAACCTCGCGTAAGGCAGAGCGCTATTAACAACAAAAACAAAAGAGTCGTTTTCTTCGTCCCTCGCCGTGAGACCGTGCTCGTCACCGCCTACGGCGATACACAAAACATCCACGTGGAGGAGTTTCGGCAACTCAAGAATGTCGCTAATCGGATCAGTGCCCAAACCGAATTTTTCCCGGAGACGGAGCGCCGCGCCACTCCCATCAGTTTCGGCACTCATGGTGCTGTCACCATACGCAAAGCAGCGAAGTAATCGAAAGCCGCATCACGCATCTTTTTCATGGCGCCGTCTTTTTCGCCCGGGCGCGCAGCAAAAGTAATATCGTCCTGGATCAGTGTTCGGCCAAAAATAGCCTCAACCCCTACGCCCAGCGCAGCCGCTAGGCGCAAAACATCCGCCCCGTTTACGTCTCCCATGCCTGCCTCAAGCCTGGTGAGCACAGGCAGAGCAACGCCGCTTTTACCGCTTAAGTCTTCACAGCTAAGCCCCTGGTGGGCACGGTATTTTTTAACCTGCTGACCTACCGCCAGGGCATATTCGTTTACCTGTTCCATCGCGCGGCTCCTCGTTGGATGGTGGTTCTTCACCTCACAGTATTGCAGAAACGTGACGCCGTAGGAATAACGCGCAGCACACTTCTTACGACGACGCGGGGCGGGTGGCGCCGCCCCGCCAGCAGCCGAGGCAGAAGGGGCGGGAGCGGCAGTGGCGGCGTCGTCGTTCTTCCCGCTCTCAGCACCGGAGCCCGGCACCGTGGCGGTGGCCCGGGCGTCAAGTCGGCACGCACACCACGGAAGCGAACGGAACACGCATCCACGATCCGCGCGCGGGACTCTAGAATAGATCCGTTAGAAACCTCAATCAGGCGTTCTGAGAAGTCGTAGAAGAAGGAGCCGCATGTCTATTCCCACCCCGCCCGTTGGCGTTGCAGATATCGGAGTGACCGGGATGGCGGTGATGGGCTCGAATCTGGCCCGTAACCTCGCCAGCCGCGGCTACAAAGTTGCTATCCACAATCGCACCGCCGCGAAAACCGAGCGGGTGATGACCGAGCACGGCAGCGAAGGGGAGTTCTACCCGAGCGAATCCATGGCGGATTTTGTGGCCTCGCTGGCCCGCCCGCGGGTGGCCATTATTATGGTCAAGGCAGGCAAGCCCACCGATGCGGTGATTGAGGAACTCGCCGATCTCATGGAGCCGGGCGATATTATCGTGGATTGCGGGAATTCACTCTTCACCGATACCATGCGCCGCGAAGCAGAGATTTCCGCGCGCGGGCTGCATTTTGTGGGTACCGGGGTCTCCGGCGGTGAAGAGGGCGCGCTCAAGGGCCCCTCGATTATGCCCGGCGGCACCCGCGAATCCTATGATCGCCTGGGCCCCATGTTTGAGGCGATTGCCGCGCGCAAGAACGGCGAACCGTGCTGCACCTACGTGGGCCCCAACGGCGCCGGCCATTTCGTGAAAATGGTGCATAACGGCATCGAATATGCGGATATGCAGCTCATCGCGGAAGCTTATGATCTTATGCGCACCGCCCTGGGAATGAGTGCCGCGGAGATTGGCGATGTTTTCGAGCGCTGGAATTCCACCGAACTGGATTCCTACCTCATTGAGATCACCGCCGAGGTGCTACGCCAGCGCGATGCCACCACCGGCGCCGCGCTCGTGGATGTGATTGCGGACGCCGCCGCCCAGAAGGGCACCGGGGCCTGGACCGTGCAAAACGCCGCTGCTTTCGGGGTGCCCGCCACCGGGATCGCCGAAGCAACCTTCGCGCGCAGCCTGTCCGGGGACGCCGCCGAACGCGCCGCCGGCCGCGCCCTGCCCGGGCACACCACCGAGGTCACGGTGGAGGATCGCGAGCGCTTCATCGAGGATATTCGCCTGGCCCTCTACGCCTCCAAGATGGTGGCCTACTCCCAAGGTTTCGAGCTCATCCGCAAGGGTTCCCTGGAGAATTCCTGGGGCATTGACCTGGGCGCGATGGCGCGGATTTGGCGCGCGGGCTGCATTATCCGCGCGGCTTTCCTGGACCGCATCACCGAGGCCTACACCCGCCAGCCCGATCTCCCGCTCCTCCTGGCCGACCCCTATTTCAGCTCCGAGATTTCCGGGGCGGTTGAGGCCTGGCGCCGGATTGTGGTATTCGCCGCGCAGCGCGGGGTGCCGATCCCGGCCTTCGCGTCCTCGCTGGCCTACTACGACGGCGTGCGCGCCGAACGCCTCCCGGCCAATCTCATTCAGGCCCAGCGCGATTATTTCGGGGCGCATACCTATCGCCGCCTCGATACCGAGGGCGTGTTCCACACCGTGTGGCAGGATCCGGCTCGCCCGGAAGAGCGCTGGGACTAGGCCAGCTGGGCTAAGTAGCTGCGTTTAAGAACGCCAGGGCCGGGCGTGCTGGGGCCAATCAACGTTTGTTGAGTTATCCACAGATGTGACATATCCCGGGGCGCCGTTCCCGCCGCACTAACCTTCGGTAGCGTAACCTTGAAGAGTAGTACCGCGGGCGCGGGCCTCCCGAATTCTCAACGGGGTGCATAACTATCCCTCGCCAGTGGCTATACACCACAGCGACTGCACCTCGGTGGCAAGATCCGTTCCACATCTTGCTGCCGAGGTGCTTCTACCCCGCCTCGGTCCGCGGGAACGTTACGTAGCACGACGACGACGCCGCGCTACCGCGCGGCCTGCCGGCCCGAGGTCCTAGCGGGCCAGCACCGCGACCACCCCGAAACCCTGTTCCGTGACAGTGTCTCCAAAAGATGCCATATTAGTTAAGGTCTATACACAGCGCGGAACTGGCATAATGCCGCATTATGCACATAGCCTTGAATTATGGTGTCCCGTATAAGTACACTCATGGATGGGTTAGGACTTCCTTCCCTAACAATTTTTTACTCTACGCAAAGGTAAACGATGAAGAAGACAGTTCGCGGCTTTTTCGCGCTTGTGGCTGCCGGCACCCTCGCTCTGGGCGCTTGCTCCAATGACTCGGCCAAGGATACCTCCTCCCCTTCGGCCGCCGCTTCAGAACCCGCCGCTGAGGCCACCTCGGAAGCCCCCAGCAGCGTTTCGATTACGGATTCGCACGGCACCCACGAAGTTCCGGTCAATCCGGAGCGCGTGGTTTCCCTGGATAACCGCACTTTCGAAACCCTGCATGAATGGGGCGTCAAGCTCCTCGCGGCCCCCAAGGATGTGATGCCGAAGGACGATCCGTACGTCAAGGATGACTCGGTCGTGAATATCGGCAACCACCGCGAACCGAATTTCGAGGCGATTACCGCGGCCAACCCGGATCTGGTTATTGTGGGCCAGCGCTTCGCCCAGCATTATGACAAGATCAAGGCTGCCGCTCCGAACGCCGCGATTATCGATATGAATATCGTGCTACCCAAGGAAGAACAGGATGCGGACGCCAATAAGTCCGGCGAACTGCTCATGGACGGCATGAAGAAGGACGTTGAGGATCTGGGCAAGATCTTCGGCAAGGAAAAGGAAGCCGCCAAGCTCAACGCGGACTTGGATGCCGCGATTGCCGCCGCGCGCGATGCCTACCCGGCCGGCCAGAAGGTGCTGTCCATCAACACCAACGGTGGCAAGATGGGTTACCTCGCCCCGGGCGTGGGCCGTACCCTCGGGCCGCTCTACCCGCTCCTCAACCTCACCCCGGCCTTCGATCTGGGTGAAGGAACCTCGAACCACAAGGGTGACGAAGTTTCCGACGAAGCTCTGGCGCAGGCCAACCCCGAGTGGATCCTCATTATGGACCGCGATGCCGGCGTGGGCGAAGGCAACGAAGCTCACGGTGCTGATCTGGTAACCAACTCCCCCGCCATGGCCAATGTGCCGGCGGTGCAGAAGAAGCAGATCCTGACCATGCCCGCGGATACCTACGTCAATGAAGGTCCGCAAACCTACATCGAATTCCTCAACGACCTGGCTAAGGCCTTCAAGGCCGCCAAGTAGCTCAGGCTAGAGGCTAACCAACCTGCGGGGGCCGGGAACCCGCCCCCCGCAGCATGTACGCCCATGACAACACCACCGCAGAGTTCTCTTTCCTCACGCAGACCTACCGCGAGCAGGCTGCTGCGCGCCCTGCCCCTGACCCTCGGCATTATTATTCTGGCCGGCCTGGTCTACCTATCCATGACCACCGGCACCTACAATATCGCCGAGCACGAAGGTGGCGAATTCATGTACTTCGCCACCCGCATCCCCCGCACCGCCTCCCTGGTGCTGGCCGGCGCCGCCATGGCCATGTGCGGGCTGGTTATGCAGCTGCTGACCCAAAATAAATTCGTGGAACCCACCACCACGGGCACCACCGAATGGGCCGGCCTCGGGCTGCTCGTCGTAATGTTCCTGGTCCCGCATACCTCGCTTATCGAGCAGATGCTGGCCGCCATCCTTTTCGCTTTTATCGGCACCATTATTTTCTTCCTGGTGCTGCGCCGGGTCACGCTGCGCTCCTCGGTGATTGTGCCGATTGTGGGGATTATGCTCGGCGCGGTTGTCAGCGCCATTTCCACGTTCTTCGCCCTCAAAACTGACACCCTGCAAACCCTAGGGGTGTGGTTCCAGGGCAGTTTCGCTAATGTGGTGGCCGGGCGCTACGAACCGCTGTGGATCGTTCTTATCGCCACGGTGCTTATTTTCATCCTGGCCGACCGCCTCACGGTGGCGGGCCTGGGTGAGGATGTGGCCACCGGCCTGGGCGTGAATTACAACCTCATCGTGCTGCTCGGCACCGGGGTGATCGCCCTGACCACCGGCGTGGTCACCGTGGTGATCGGCCGCATTCCCTTCCTCGGGCTCATCGTCCCCAATATTATTTCGCTGCTGCGCGGGGATGATCTGCGCTCCAACCTCCCCTGGGTGTGCGTTTTCGGGGCCGGGATCCTCACGGTCTGCGACCTGGTATCCCGCACCCTCATCGCTCCCTTTGAAATCCCGGTGTCACTGATCCTCGGCACCCTGGGAGCGGCCGTGTTCATCTTCCTTATTCTGCGGCAGCGCCGGAGGCTCTCATGAGCGTCGTCGTACCACAATCTCCCGAAAAATCTTGTGCCACGGGCGCAGCTCCCCGCCACGCGGGTGCCTTCGCGACCCCGCGGGCGCGGCGGCGCTACTGGCTGCTGCTCATCGGCATCGCGCTACTCGGCGTGGCTTTCACCGCGCTCTATTTTGTGTGGAATATTCCGGTGGCGGTGGGAAGCGAGGGCTTCTGGATTATTACCCGGATGCGAGCCGAGGCGGTGTTTTCGATTCTGCTGGTGGCCTTTTGCCAGTCGCTAGCCACCCTCGCGTTCCAGACGGTGACCACCAACCGGATTCTTACGCCGTCGATTATGGGTTTCGAGTCGCTGTATTCGGTGATTCACACCTCCACGATTTTCTTCTTCGGGGTGGCCGGATTCGTGGCTTTCACCGGGGTGCGGGCCTTCCTCATCCAGGTGGCGATTATGGTGGCGTGTGCGCTGGCGCTGTACGGCTGGCTGCTGCGCGGTAAGCTCGGCAGCCTGCATATTATGCTGCTTATCGGCATTATTATCGGCACTGGCTTGGGCTCACTGTCCGCGTTTATGCAGCGTATGCTCACGCCCTCCGAATTTGATGTGCTGTCCGCGCGCATGTTCGGCACCATCGCGAATGCGCGTTCGGATGTGTTCGTGGCGGCGCTGCCGCTAGCGCTCGGGGCGGGCCTGGCGCTCCTCCTCATTTCGCGTTCCCTCAACGCGATTGCGCTGGGGCGCGATGTGGCGGTGTCGCTGGGCGTCAATCACCTGCGGATGCTGCTCATTTCGCTCACACTTATCGCGGTGCTGGTCTCGGTGTCCACGGCGCTGGTGGGGCCGATGACGTTCTTCGGTTTCCTCGTGGCAACCCTCACCTACCAGGCGGCGGATACCTACGATCACCGTTTCCTCTTCCCCATGGCCGCCGTGATTGGTTACGCGGTGCTCATGGGTGGCTTCTTCGTGATGAAAAATATTTTCTCGGCGGAAGGCGTGGTCTCCATCATTATTGAGCTGGTGGGCGGCCTGACGTTCCTCGTCGTCGTATTGAGAAAGGGGCGGTTGTAATGCGCCACCGCAAGAAAACAGCAGGCACGCATCTTGAGGTTCCCGCGCCGGTGCCGCCGGTGGTCTCCCCGCATCTGCGTGCGGCCGATCTGAGCTGCGCCGATCCGATGATCCGTATGGAGGGCACCCGCCGCGATTACAGTTCGGAGGTGCGGATCGGCCCGGTCACCTTGGATATTCCGCACGGCGGGGTGACGGCCCTGGTGGGTCCGAATGGTGCGGGCAAGTCCACGCTACTCACGATGATTGGGCGGCTTATGCGTATGGACGCGGGCGCGATTGCGGTGGCGGGTCTTGATGTGACGACGACGAAATCCGCCGATCTTGCCAAGATTCTCGCGATTCTGCGCCAGGAAAATCACTTCGTTACCCGCCTGACGGTGCGTCAGCTGGTCGGCTTCGGGCGTTTCCCGTATTCGAATGGGCGCCTGACCGCCGAGGATGAGAAGATCATTTCCCGCTATATTGATTTCCTTGGGCTGACCGAGCTGGAAGGGCGCTACCTGGATGAGCTCTCCGGTGGGCAGCGCCAGCGCGCCTACGTGGCGATGGTCCTCACCCAGGAAACCGATTGCGTGCTGCTGGACGAGCCGCTCAATAACTTGGATATTTCGCATTCGGTGCAGATGATGCGCCACCTGCGCCAGGCCGCGGACGAGCTTCACCGCACCATCGTGCTGGTTATCCACGATATTAATTTCGCGGCACGCTACTCGGATCGCATTATTGCCATGCGCGAAGGCGTGGTCATGGATGCCGGCACCCCGGCGGATATTATGACCCCGGAGCGCCTCTCCGCGATTTTCGACGCGGAGATCGACGTGATCCCCGGCCCCTGCGGCCCGGTCGCGATTTATTAGCCTGAGGCGTGCGTGCTGGGCGCAATGAGAATTGCACGGCCCAGCACGGAGATTATTTTCATTCATGTAGGCCCTGCGTTGACCCTGATACAGAACCTCCCGAGGAGTGAACCTGGTTAATGACAAATTAGCCAGTTCATTCCTCGGGAGGACTTTGATGAAACACAAGGCTACACCATCACGGATGGCGACATAAGAAAACTAGACTTCTTCTAATTGCAAAGCCTTAGTTTCTTTCGCGAACATATAGATGCCCGCGCCGATGAAGAGCAATACCGCGAAGATGACGAAGGGCACCAGAACCACTTCCGGGGTCGGTTTACCTCCTCCGATCATCGCTCCCACCATGTAGGGACCGAATATCTTTGCCGTGGCACCTATCCCGTACCCCAGGCCGAGCCCGGTGGAGCGAGCCTCGTTGGGGAATTGCTCGGCACCGAAGGCGTTCAAGATACCGAAGGCGCCGTCACCAAAGGCCATGGCAATGAGGATGCCGATGAAGAAGATAATCCCGGCTGAGTATCCATCCATTTGGCTGGCAAAGGCCGCAATTAGGCAGCCGATACCGCCAAGGACGCCCCAGATCAGCATGGTTGTGCGCCGCCCGATGCGGTCAGAAATCCACGCTGAGCCCAAGCGTCCGAGCAGATCTGCCAGGGAAACACCCATGAACATGTAGACCACCGTGGAGATATCGAACTTGAAGGATTCGCCGAGGATGGCCTGTCCCCAGGACTGAATGGTGAAGGAACCTAAGATGAAACAGAAGGAGCCAAAGGTAACAATCGCCAACGCTTTGGGATACTTGGTGAAAATAACTCCGTATGATGCCGCTTGCTTTTGTTCATAAACAGGAAGCTCACCCACTTCTTCAACGGGAATCTGGAGTGCCCAGGCATAGGCCTTGCGTGCATCTTCCACCCGACCGCGCGACACCAGGTAGCGCGGCGACTCCGGGACGAAGAAGGCCCACGCCACGAGAACAACGGGTACACACCCCAGGGCAATGAGTCCTTTCCATCCCAAGGGTTCACCGAGGAACTTTGTTGCCAAGGACCCTAAGAAAATACCCAGAGGAATGAAAACCGAGGTCAGACCAGAGAGTAAGCCACGCTGTTTCGCGGGAACGAATTCCTGGACATAGGGGATAGAAGTGATGTTCAGACCCCCAACCCCGATGCACACACCAACGCGGTAGAGAGCCAGTAACAGCCATTGACCGGGCGTGATGGTCAGACACAGAGCCGTGAATACCACCAAAACCACGATGCAACTAATGAAAGCGGTTTTACGTCCGAAGCTGTCGGCGAGGCGGCCCCACATAATCGCTCCGACTACGGTACCCACGCCGGAAGCCGCTCCGATGATGCCGGCTTGCATTCCGGTGAGTTCCCAGCCTGGAGTTTTCATCAACAGGGCGATGACGAAGCCAATGAGGAACAAATCGAAGAACTCCGAAATGTTACCCACCACGGTCATGCCGATCAAACTGCGCTGGTTGCGGGTTAGCGGACGGGAGTCAACTTGCTGCATTGCAGTTACAGAACTACTCATCATTAATTCTCCTTTACACGTCGCCACTTCTAGCGCAAGATGTCAGAGTTGTCGGCAGTTTCCAGTTCGCCGTGGCTGATACGGGTTAAGTCACCGTGATGTGTTAGCGCGATCTTCGCGGTTCGCATCCCAATCCGTACCCCGGCATCGAGATCGCCATTGAGATAGCCATACAAGGTACCGCCTACGAAGGAATCTCCGGCCCCGGGCCGATCCATCACGGGCACACGTTCCACGTCGTAGACCTTCTCGCCTTCAGCGGTAGAAGAATAGGTGCCGTCCAGTTGATCCGTGGAAACAACCACCGGAACCTCGAGGAATTCGCGCAGGTCGTGGCAAACTTGCGGGCCGCTACCCTTGAGCCCGAAAACCGAGCCAGCATCCCTGCGGGAACAGAACACGATGGAAGACTTCCGGGCAATCGGTTCTAGCACCTTACGTGCCTGGGCGCCGTCCCACAGGAGGGATCTGTAGTTGACGTCAAGCGCTACTTTGATTTTCCGCTCATGGGCCTGATCAACGAAGTAGGTCAATACCTTAGCGGTTTTTTCCGTCAAAGCAGCAGTGATACCGGTGACGAACACCATCTTGGTATCTAGCATGTCATCCCAGTTGACATCGTCGATGTCAATGTCCCGAAATGGGGTGTGTAAACGGTCATAGGTGACCTTGCCGGGTAGCGGCATCTCGCCTGGTTCAAGGAAATAGAGTGCCACCCGCCCTTCTTTCCGCATCACTACGTTAGACAGGTCGATCCCGGCCGAACGGAATTCCGAGAGAACCCTTTCGGAAAGGCCGCTTTCGGGCAGTACCGTACACCAAGCCGTTTTCTTGCCTAGCTGGGCCAGTAATCCGGCAACATTCGCTTCAGAACACGCGGCGGTCATCTTTAATCCCCGGGAGGAAACGAGGTGTTCTCCTTTGGGGCAGGTCAGCCGAATCTGACCTTCACCAATGGTGGTTAATTCGTACTTCATTGTCGAACTCCTAAACTTGCATTCATAGTGCCGTACCGATTTTGGTAACGATCATGATTGGCTAATACTTCCTCAGCTGGCAGATCCTCAATCTGCCCGAGGCCGGTGGCGATCGCGACGGTGCGAGCCACATCCTCTACCATCACAGCAGCTTGTAGCGCCTTGGCAATAGACGAACCAATAGTGAACACGCCATGCTGCTTCATCAATATGGCAGGGGAATCCCCGATGGAACGGATGACCTCCGCTCCGATTTCATCGCTGCCGATTCTGGCATACCCTCCACAAGGAATAGGGCCGCCGAATTCATCCGCGATGGCTGTTAGGCAACAGGGGATGGGTTTCCCTACCGCCGCAAATGCGGTGGCGTAGCGGGAATGAGTATGAATGACCGATTTGACATCCTTTTTGTGTTGGTAGATATAGAGATGTGAGCTCGTATCCGAGGACGGTCCGTGTTCCCCTTCCACTACCCGGCCGTCGGGAGCCACGACCACCATGTCCTTGGGTGTCATGTCTTCGTAGCGCATCCCCGAGGGTTTAATGACGATGTAGCCGGTTTCCTCGTCAATGGCGGAAAGGTTCCCGCCTGTCCAGGCAACCAATCCGTGACGTGGTAGTTCTAAGTTGCCGGCACACACTTCTTCGCGTAATTGCTCGAGCATAGTTACGGTTACGTCCTTTCTGGGGGAATGACGATAATGTTTGATTGCCTCAGGAGCACCTCAAGATATTCGCGTGCGGCGATGCACTTCGCGATTGAGTCCGGAGCGTCGTCGTTCCACATTTCGAGCATGATTCTGCCACTCCAGTTCTGACGCGCGAGTTCTCGGAAGGCTGCCGGGAAATCGACACATCCCTCGCCCAGCGGTATCCGTCGAGGTTGTCCGGGAAGTACGTCTTTGACGTGCAAAGCGACCATGCGCCCTTCCCCCGCTGCCAATTCGCTGGTTGCATCCCCGCCGTGTTCGGCAATGTTGCCGATATCGGGGTAGATGCGCAGCCAGGGCGAGGGCAGCTGCTCGAGAACTTTGACCACGTCAGGTATAGCTGCGAGGTCGTTCCCATCCACATTTTCGATAGCGAGGATAATGCCGCGTTGTTCCGCGTAGGGTAAGGCGAGGGCAAGAGTTTCCAGGTAGCGTTGCGCCGCATCGGGGTCGTGAGGTTCGTAGTAGGCGTAGTAACCCGCCACTTGCACGACCGGAATACCCATGTCCACACAGAAATCAATCGCTTTCCGGTACAGTTCAAGGGCTCGCTGGCGCATCTGCGGGTCTTGTGAACCAGGCATGACTGCCCGATGCGCCGAAAGACAGATGCCCCCTAAACGGATATGGGCCTGCCTTGCTGCTTCCCGCACGTTCTGCCGTTGGCGGTAATCCCACTCGAGGCGCTTCATGCGCTCGACGCTTTCATCGATGGAAAGATCCACGAAGGAAAACCCAGCTTCCCTGGCGTTGCGGAAAAATACACCCCAGTCATCTGTGCTAGGCAAGGCTTTTTCGTAGATTCCCAGGGTGACAGTGGATTCTTTTCGCTGCGTCACGCGTTCCACACCTGCCTTATCTTGGTTTGCAGGGCGGTGGCGGCCGCCAGGGGATCTTCGGCCTGGGTGATAGTGCGACCCGCGATGATGATATCCGGGTATTGCCCCGAGAATGCGTCGAGGTCAGCCACGCTCATCCCTCCGGTGATAGTTACCGTGAAACCGAGTTCCTTCAACTGCGCGATGCGTTCGAAGTCATGAGGTCCCCAGGTGAGTTTCCCCGCGGCTTCCAAGTCACGCGAGCGCTTCACGATGGCGTGTTTCACCCCAATATCCGCCCACTTCCGGGCTTTTTCCAGGGTGTAGTGTTCCTCAGCCAGTTCCACTTGCACCTCGCCGTGGAAACCTTCGGCTACCTTGACCACCTGTTCAATAGTGGTCAGCGATGCACCCGCCACGCAGGACACCCACGACGCTCCCGCCTCGAAGCAATTCCGGGCAATGAGGGAACCCGCTTCCGCGATGCGTACATCGGCCAGAATCGGTTTTTCGGGAAACAAAGCGCGGATTTCTCGCACTGCCCGTAGGCCTTCATTGATAATCAAGATGGTGCCGCACTCGATAATGTCAATCTGGGAGTGCGCTTTTTGCAGGGGCGCCAGCGCGTCTTCCATAGTTAAGGTATCGAGGGCAATTTGCAGTTGTGGCCGCATCTTAGCTGTCCTTACGCATGGTGAAGAAGCGCTGCGCGTTGTACATCAGCAGGTCTTCCACGTAAGCGCGATCAAAACCTTCGTCGAGCATGCGAGGTCCATCCACGGCAGGATTGAAGTCAACCCCTGTCACGGAACCGTAGGCTTTCTGATAGGAGGCCTTACCCGAGTCGGTTCCCAGGATAATCCGCTTGCCGTATCCCAGTTTTCCAAGTTCGCGCAGCTCCATGATCCGGTTGGAATCCGGTTGGTACTTGATTCGGTGAGTGCCGTCAATCTCCAGCCAGGCTCCGGTATCGAGGATTTGCTTCAAATACCACACATCGGCATTGCGCTGGATGTGGCCGATGGCAATCTGGTCCGCCGGCACACCGAGCTTAATGAGCTCCCGAGCCTGTTCAATCCCGCAGGTGCCGTACGTGGTGTGCGTGTTAATCGGTGCACCTGTCTCAATGGAAGCAATAGCGCATGCCCGCATGCACTTGTATTCAAAATCGGTAATCATGCCGTAGGAAGTCGCGACTTTGATACACCCGGCCTTCATCTTGGTGCGTTCCACGATAGGCCCGGAGTAGTCGAAACGGTCGATACCTTCTGTAATGTCTTTAATCAACAGGTCGGCAATCTGGTTGACCGTGTAGCGGCTGACCCAGTGCGAACGGGTCTCGAGGTAGACCTTTTCGCGGTGGAAACCGGTGCAGGCAATCACCTGCAGATTCGGCACCCGGTTATTAACTTCCAGCAACTTCTCCAGGTCACGCCCCGAGTTAGCCGGACACATGTCCACAACCGTGCCGCCGTGAGGACTCCACTTCAGCGAAGCCTCGGCAAAGTATGTTCCTTCTTCGACGGCCTTGTCCACATCCGCCAGCAAATGATCGGGGTCAATGTACACTTCCCCGGCTCCCGTACGAATCAAGTGGTCATGCGCATTTACAACCCCGAGGGTCTCCGGCGCCACATCACCTTTGATTGTGCGTGCGTAACTCATTGCATTCTCCTTTGATTGCAACTGACTACCTCTATCTGAGGCCTGGCATTCAGCGTAGATAGAGTTTGTCAAGCAGAAAAGGAGTATTTTGAACATATGTTCCGTGAATTGATGAATGAGCACCAGATTCACGCCGAATAACGGCGATAATCATCACTCCGAAAGTGGTGCTATCAGCTATGCTGAACATATGTCCAAGGAAGCACATACTATTTATGACCGCGAGCACCTCGAATTACTCCTGGAAGTTTCCAAAAGGTACTACCTTGATAATGCCAAGCAAAGCGACATAGCTGCTGAAATTGGCTACTCTCGAGTGACGGTTTCCCGGTTATTGGCACAGGCTCGCGCGGCCGGGATTGTGAAAATAGAAATTTCCCATCCCTCGGCACGTCTCCTTGGTTTGGAGCAACAGCTACTCGATACCTACCAGCTCAAGGAAGTACGAGTGGTCGCCACCAGCGAAGCGGACACTAAATCTGCCATTGGCTCCGCCGCGGCAGATGTGTTGCTGGCACATTGCAACCCTCGTTCTACCGTGGCAATTTCTAATGGTCGCGCGGTGGCCGCTACGGTAGCGAAACTGCCCCGACGCACCTGGACCTCGTCTTGTGTCGTTCCTATTCTGGGAATGACCGGTTCGGGACTCCCCTTCATAGATAGCCCGGATTTATGCCGAGCCGCCTCGAAGAAACTCGGGGGCAACCACTGGGTTCTTCCCGTACCGCTGGTGTTTGAAACCGAGTTAGCTGCGCAGGCGATGAGCCAGGAACCATCGGTGCATCGCACCTTGGATTTAGCCGCTCGTGCCGATGTGGCATTGGTGGGAGTCGGGGCGGTGTCCATAGCTGGTTCTAGCCCCTTGCTGCGCAAATGGATCACCCATCCGATTCAACGTGAGCTGGCTCGGAAACACGCGGTGGCGCACCTCAACGGGCACTACCTTAACGCCCAGGGAAAGCATGTTGATGTGTCCTTGTGCCGCCGTACCGTGTGCCTCCACCCCTCTAAACTGCGCGATATCCCTTTTGTGGTGGGGGTGGCTTACGGCACGGAAAAGGTTGCCGCTATAGAAGCAGTGCTGGTGGGTGGCTATCTTGACGCCTTGATTACCGACGATTACACCGCTGCGGCTCTCGTTGAAGAGGTCTAACTCGCCGGTGGCTTATCGATCACCGAGCCGTTCACGGAGCGGAAGTCCCAGACGGTGCGGCAGGCCATATTTTCCTCCCGAGCCTGTCCGTCCGGCCCGCGCACTCCCTGAGTGAAATCGGGGCTTTCCACCATGTAATCCACGTATTCGATCACCCCGGTGCGCCGGTTATATCCCACGCTGCCCGCGAGAATGACCCAGTCGCCATCCTGCGCGCAGGTATCCATGAGCTGGGTACCCAGTGAAGGAAGTTTCGTGCCTTGACGCAGTTCCCCCGATACAACCCCGCGCTCATTTTCGGCGCCGTAATCGGCGCTGCGAATCAGGAACCGCATATCGTCCTTCGAAAGCGGCGCCAGGCTCGCCTTATTGGGAGGCTGCCCGTTGATGGTATATTCGAGCACCTTATCCCCGTCATAGCGCTGCACCAGCTCATTGACGCTGAGTCGCGAAGCCCAATCATCCAGGCCAGAGCTGTTATTGGTGCGCAGCACCCCGACCTCGAACTCCGTCATGCCATCGACCGCACGCAGAGCTTCCGCCATGATCGCCTCCCCCGATGCGGGTTCCGCACCGGGCGAGCCAGCCGCAGCAGGCGAGGGCGCTGCATTGCTTGATGACCCCGCCGCGCCCGCCGTTGGGGTAGCGCTTGCCGAACCGGCCGACGGTGCCGGGGTGCTTGCGGCCTGCTGCGGCGTCGTCGTGCTACTACAGGAAGCGAGGGCCGCAACCGCGCAGATTCCCGCGACGCTGCGGAAAATATTCTTTCGTGCCATACCTCATGCTACCGCCGCACGGCGCGTAAGTGTGACGGGCACCGCAACCCGGCGCGCCCGCACCGTTCGAGCACCGCCCACACCGTTGCGCACCGCCCGCGCCGTTGCGTCACCGCCCGCGCCGTCCCAGCCCCATTGCGCCCCGCACCCAAGAAACATTCACCCGCCGTCCAGCTTCCTTGCCTAGAATCGTTTTTTATGAACGACGCCGCACCCGCGCAGCGGGACTTTGACTCGACCGCGCCCGGCCCGGCGCCCACCGCCCCGGCCCCCGCCGCAAGCAAACCCGCGCAACGGGAACCCGAGTCCCTCGCCCTGACCGATCCCGCCACCGACCCCACCACCGGCAACGAGCACGTGCCCGCGAGCGACCCGGCCCTTGGGCTCAGCGCCGCGCAGGCCGCCCAGCTCGCCGCGGAGGGCAAGGCGAATACCCTCCCGGACCGCTCGGGGCGCTCGGCCGCGCAGATTGTGCGCGATAACGTTTTCACCCGCATTAACTTCATGCTCGGCGTGCTATTTATTGCCGTGATTCTCACCGGTTCGTGGATCAATAGCGCTTTCGGCCTGCTCATTATTGCGAACTCGATTATCGGCATTATTCAGGAGCTGCGCGCCAAGCACACCCTCGATTCCCTGGCGGTTATCGGCGAAGCACATCCGCGAGTGCGCCGCGAGGGCGAGGTGCACGAAATCGCGCGCGAAGAGGTGGTGCTCGGCGATATTATCGTGGTCGCCGCCGGCGAGCAGGTCGTGGTGGACGGCCTCGTCACCGAAGCCGATTACCTCGAGGTGGACGAATCGCTCCTCACCGGCGAATCCGATTCCATCCACAAGGAACCCGGCGCCGCGATGATGTCCGGCTCCTTCGTCTCCTCCGGCTCGGGCAGCTACCGCGCCACCCGCGTGGGCGCCGACGCCTACGCCGCCAAACTCACCTCCGCCGCCTCGAAATTCTCGCTCGTCGATTCCCAGCTGCAAAACGGGATCGACCGCATCCTCAAAGCCATCACCTGGGTGCTGGTGCCCGTGGGGCTGCTGACCATCTGGGGCCAGATCCGCGTGGTGGGCCTGGATTGGGCCGCCATCGGCGCGCACTGGCGCGACATCGTGCTCTCGGTCACCGGCGCGCTGGTGCCGATGATCCCCGAAGGCCTGGTGCTCATCACCTCGACCGCTTTCGCGCTGGGTGTGATCCGGCTCGGACGCCTGAACGTGCTGGTCAATGAGCTGCCGGCCATCGAAGGCCTCGCGCGCGTGGATACCGTCGCCGTGGACAAAACCGGCACTCTTACCGAAAATACCCTGCGTTTCGCGGGGCTCGAGTTGGTGCCCGGCGCGGCTGTGAGCAGCGGTTCTGATTCCGGTTCTGATTCCGGCGGCGCGAGTTCTTGCGCCGGTTCCAGTTCCGGCACCGCGCGGGAACAGCACGACGACGCCGCCACTTCCGCCGCGCGCGCTCAGGCCACCGCCCGGGAAGCCCTGGCCCAGCTGGGCGCGGCCGACCCGGCCCCGAACTCCTCCATGGAAGCCATCCAGGAAGCCCTCGGCGCGCCGGCCCAGCCGTGGGAGGTAGCCGAGCGCCAGCCGTTCACCTCGGCAAAGAAGTGGTCCGGGGTGAGTTTCGCCAATGGCCAGCACTGGATTATGGGCGCCCCGGATGTGCTCCTCGATCTGGCGAGTGCGGACGGCCCGGCGGGCGCCGCCGCCCCAACTAGCGCCGTCGTTCCAACTAGCGACCCCGCCGCAGGCAGCGCCGCCACGTCTAGCAACCCGGCCCTCGCCGCCGCCCGCGAGCGCGCCGCCGCCATCGCCGCCACCGGCCAGCGCGTGCTGCTCCTGGCCCGCAGCGATACGCCGGTCACGGCCGCGAACGCGCCCGGCAACCTCGAGCCGCTCGCTTTTATTCTGCTAGACCAGAAAATCCGCCCGGACGCCTCCGATACTCTGCGCTATTTCGATTCGCAGGGCGTGGCGGTCAAAGTCATATCCGGCGATAATGCCGCGGCGGTCGGTGCGGTGACCACGCAGCTCGGCGTCGATGTGGGCACTCCCGTGGACGCGCGCACCATCCCGGAGGCGAGCTTCGCGGAAACGATCAACGAGAATGCCGTATTCGGGCGGGTGACCCCGGATCAGAAGCGCGCCATGGTCGCGGCGCTGCGCGGGGCGGGACACACTGTCGCGATGACGGGCGATGGCGTCAATGACGTACTCGCCCTCAAGGACGCCGACCTGGGCATCGGCATGGGTTCGGGCACCTCCGCCACTCGCTCGGTCGCGAAAATCGTGCTCCTCGACGATAAATTCGCCTCCCTCCCACATGTGGTGGGCGAAGGCCGGCGCGTGGTCGGAAATATCGAACGCGTGGCGCGGCTTTTCCTCACCAAAACGGTGTATTCGGCGGTGCTCGCCATCGCGGTGCTACTCTTCGCACTGCCCTATCCCTTCGTACCAATTCACGTGACGATCACCGGCTGGTTCACCATCGGCATCCCGGCCTTCCTCCTCTCCCTGCCGCCGAATAACGACGCCGCCCGCCCCGGTTTCGTGCAGCGCGTCATGCGTTTCGGTTTCCCGGCGGGCCTGATCGTGGGGGTTGCGACTTTTATTACCTACGTCATGTTGTACGACGGCGCAGCTAGCTCGGCATATGCGACTCAGGTGTCCACCGCGACGCTCCTGACGATGATTATTGCCTCCTCGTGGGTGCTCGTGGTGGTGGCCCGGCCCTATGTCTGGTGGAAGATTCTTCTTATTTTGCTGCCGCTGGTGGGTTACGGGGTGATTTTCCTGTGGCCCCTCACGCAGCGCGTGTTCATGCTGGATTCCTCTAACTCCGGGGCGATGGCCCTGGGCACGCTGGTGGGTGCGGTTGGCGCGGCGCTAATCGAGGCGCTGTGGTGGTTCTTGGGGCTACGCTTCGGGGAGCCGGCTCGGCTCTGGCAAAGCGCGGAGCAGCGGGCCGCGCAGCGCACCCAGGCTGAGCTGCGTAAGAAGGCGACGGCGGAGCGGCGCGCGGGGGATGGCGCGAGGGTGAGTGTGGCGGCTGCGGTGAAGTAGCACGGGCTGAGCTGCGCGTGAGGCTGGACGCGCGTGACACTGAATGCGAGCGCGAAGTAGCGGATGTTTCTCTGCTGGCCGAAGGCCCCTGAGCTTGGCAAACGCGAAACTTGCTTGCCGCTCCCGGCCGCTCTCTGATTGAATGAATGTGGCTTGGCTCGTGTAACCGGGCGCTCCGGCATATCCGGAGGCGCGCGGAAAGCGGCTAGCCACCTGTCACATCGGGGGCGTTTTCGCCGGTTACCGTACGCGGTCAGCGCGTGGAGTTGCCGGGCGCCGCTCCCGCGCATCGTTAGGATTTATCGTGAGCGAAGAAGACGCAACCCGTTCGCCGCAGGGCGGCGAACCCACCCGAGCTTTCCCTCCGCACGGCTCCGAGAACACCACTCCCGGCACGGGCAGCGCGCCCGAAGCCGCCGGCGCAGCTGATGCTGCCAGCGCGCCCACCCAAGCTTTTTCCACGCCCAGCTCACCTTCGGGCGATTACCCCACTCAGGCCTACGGTGCACCTACCGCCGCTTATCCCGGTCAGGGCCAGTATGGCGCCGCCGGGCAGGGCGGGCAGTACGGAGCCGGACAACCCGGGCAAGCCGGGCACTACGGCGGCCCCGCATATCCGGGAGCTCAGGCCGGCGCCGGCACCGGCACCCAGTATCCCGGCCAGGCTGGCCAAGGCAATCACTACGGCAGCCAGGCTGGTTACCCGCAGCGGGGTAATTATCCGGGTCAGGCCCCGCAATACGGTTCCGGCCAGGGCGGGCAGTACGGCGGCCCGGGCTATCCCGGCGGGCAATATGGCGGCGCCGGCTACCCGGGCGGCTCGGGCAATCAGTACCCCGGCGCAGGTGGCCCGAACGGACCTGGCGGCCCGAATGGTCCGCGCGGGAGTTATCCGGTCGGCTACGGTCAGCAGCCCAAGCAGAGCAAAACCGGCCTGTTTGTTGGTATCGGCGTGGGAATCATCGCGTTGATCGCTCTAGTTGTTGGCCTTATTTTCTTCCTCAACCGGGATAAGGCCAGCGATGATGCGCAGCCCGATCCCAGCTCGGTTCCTTCGGTTAGCGCACCCGCCACCCCGGACGCCACGGCCGCTCCGGAAACCAGCAAGGCACCCATCCTTGATTCGCCTACCACGCCCGCCCCCGCACCCTCCGGTGACTCGGGCGGCTCAACAGGTAAGGACGGCAAAGAAGGGCTGACCTACACCTACCCGCCGGAAAAAATCGCAGCGCTCTTCGATACCTTCCTCAAGGACCCGAGCTTCACCGCAGCATTTGGTAAACCTGCGCGTGACGACGTCGGCACCTGCATCGGCAATGCCGCACAGGGCAAGCTATCCGACCAGTTCATCGATGTCATCGAACGCGCCAGCAAGGGCGACATCATGGCCGGCAACGAAATTGAGGACCCCAAGTTCATGACTGACCTGCTCAACTTCATCCTCGTCATGGACTCCTGCGGAATAGATATCACAATGCAGTAGGGGCGTCGCCCTCATCAGCACCCCCGTGGGCCTATTGCGCATTCATTCACCCGGGCGCCGATTCCTTTCACGGAATTAGCGCCCGGGTGCTTTGCATTCTGGCCCGGGCCGCTACCTCGCCGCCGCGGCTCGCTGGCCCAACCGGCTGGCTCCGCCCGCCGCCTCGCCGGACTTGCTCACCGTCCCGGACTTTCTCACCTCCCCGGCCCACATCACTGCATATTATGCGCGTGGCCACATAGGCGTCGTCGTACATGCCCTGCATCACAGGCCGTACCCTGCCGAAAACACGGGCGGGCAGGTACACTCAGAGCCCCAAGGAGGTTATGTTATGCATAATAATAATTATTATCATTGTGAGCACGGCGACCACGCCGGCGGGCAATGCACCTGCGCTCAGCGCAGTTCTGGCGCCTCCGCCGCATCGGCGTCGGAGGAGAGCACGCCATCCGAGGAGGATGGCGAATCATTTAGCGTGGCCGGCCAAAACGGCGAAAATGGCGAAGTTAGCGAGGATGGCGACAACGCGCACCTATGCCACCTGGCTCGTACGCCCACCGCGGTAGCTCCCGCTGCCGGTCATGATCATGCCAGCGGCCATGAGCACGGGCCCGGGCATGTGCACGGCGCCGGGGCGCAACGCGGGCGCATCGCCTGGGCGCTCGGTATTACTTTCTCGATTCTGATCGCCGAGGTGATCGGGGCGTTCTGGCTCGGCTCGCTGGCCCTCCTTGTGGATGCCGGCCATATGCTCACCGATAGCGCCGGCCTGGTCATGGCGCTGGTGGCCGCTCACCTCACCACCAAACCCGCAACCAACCGCCGCACCTGGGGTTATGCTCGGGCGGAGATTATTTCCGCGTGCTTGCAGGCGACGCTGCTCCTCGGCGTGGGTATTTTCGTGATCATCGAAGCGATCAAACGCCTGACCGACCCGCCGGAGATGCCGGCTGCGCCGCTGCTGATTTTCGGCATTATCGGCCTGCTGGGCAATATCGCTTCCATGCTGATCCTCTTCACCGGGCGCGGCGCCAGCCTCAATATGAAGGCCGCCTTCCTGGAAGTTTGCAATGACGCGCTCGGTTCGGTTGCGGTGATCGTGGCGGCGGCGTCGATCTACTTCACCGGCTGGGGCGGCGCGGACGCGATTGCCGCGATCCTCATCGGAATTCTTATTATTCCGCGTGCGCTGCGGATTCTGTCCACTGCGCTCAACGTGTTGATGGAGGCGACGCCGCAGGGCCTGGACCTGGACGAAGTGCGCCAGCATATGGAGAATCTGCCGCACGTGATTCGGGTGCATGATATGCATGCGACGACGGTCGCCACCGGGCTGCCGGTGCTCAGCGCCCACGTGGTGGTTGAGGATGAGTGCTTCTTCGACGGGCACGCCCCGCGGATCCTCGATCAGCTCCAGCAGTGCGTCGCCGAGCATTTCCCGGTCAAGGTGGAGCATTCCACTTTCCAGCTGGAGCCGGCCGAGCATAGCAAATGTGAGTACGTGCCGCATGGGTAGAGAGTGGCGCTAAGCGCGGGCGGTGAGTAAGCACTGGGCCGCGAGCATCTATACCGCGAGCGTGACCGAAAGCAACCGCAGACCGCTGATAAGAACCGCAGACACGTGTGGGGGCACCCCAATCGGAGGTGCCCCCACACGTGTTTTTGCTAGTGCCTTAGCGGGATAGCGAGCCGGCAGAATAACCGGCAGAATAGAGCACCGGCAATTAGCAAGCAGCCCTAAGAATTCTTGCGGCGAGTAGCCACGAGGGCTCCGCCTGCCAGAACAAGCATGCCACCCAGAGCGAAGGGCGCCGCCGCATCACTACCGGTATGGGCGAGGGAACGGCTGCCCGCCTTGGCTACCGTGCCCTGCTTGCCGGGGGTAGCGGTCGCACCGGTTGTGCCGGGCTGGCTGGGTTCACCAGGAGTTCCGGGAGTTTCAGGCGTGCTGGGCGTCGTACCCGATGCCTGCCCAGGCTGACCGGGGTCACCAGGCTGGCCCGGGTTGCCCGGCTGACCCGGAGTTCCAGGCTCACCCGGCTCCGGAGTTTCCGTTCCAGGCTCAGGCGCAGGTTCCGGTGCCGGCTCGGGCTTCGGCTTGACGGTCAGCTTCGCTGTCCGAGTTACCGTGGCACCCTTCTCATCGGTCACCGTGAAGCTCAAATCATAGGTTCCCGGGGTATTCGGGTCATAGGCATTATCCGGGCTGGGCACCGCGGTGCCGCTGGAGGACACCACCATATCCGCGGGATCGAAAGGATCACCCACGGTGATGGTCATATCCTTGAGGCTCAGCTCCGGAGCAGCTTCGATGATGACCCAAGGTTGCTTGACAACTAGCTGCGCCGTCGCCGTACGTTTCACACCCTGCTCGTTCGTCACCGTAAAGGTGAGAGTGTAGGTACCGGGAGTCTTCGGATCGTATACGTTATCCGGGCTGGGCACGGCCGTGCCGCTGGAAGAAACCACCATATCCACCGGATCGAAAGGCTCACCGGCCTTGATTTCCACGTTCTTGAGCGTGAGCTCCGGGGCGGGAATGAGCGGGGTCCAACGCTTCTTGACGATCAGCTTCGCGGTGCGAGTAACCATACCGCCCTTGCTGTCCTTCGCCGTGAAAGTGATGGGGTATTCGCCAGCAACAGCATTGTCATAATCGCCCGCGGGCGTGACAGAGCCACCGTTGGCCGGATCGGTCAGATCCTTGCCGGCAAAATCCGTGGCGGAGACGACCATATCCGAAGGAGTGAATGCCTCACCCTCCCAAATCTCGATGTTCTTCACCTCGAGGGCCGGCTCCTTGGCCCACGCCGCGGTCAGATTGACCACGTTTTGCCGGCGGTATCCCAGCAGCCGGTTCGGGTCAATTTCGTCGAAACGGTAAGGTTTATCCACTGTGTACACGTTGTACTTGTAGGGCGGCTCGACGGCCGGAATATTGAGAGTGCTCTTCCCAATCCACCCGAGGAAGGTGTAACCCTCGCGCACCGGGTCCGTGGGCTTCTGCACGGTGCCGTGCGGGGTGATGAACATGCTGTAGAACGAGCCATCCTGGGCCTGATGCAGCGGATCGGTCGGAATCTTATCGGTCCAGGTACCGCCGTTGAGGTCATAGGTGGCGTAATTGAACTGTTCGTAGGAGATCTGCTGGAAGTAAATATTTTCGGTCGGTTTCACGTCCTTCACGTGGTACGTGAGGACGGCGTCCTTCCCGATCCCGGTCACGCTCTGCTCGAGGTTATCGGGGTAAAGCAGATCCGAGCCCGTGCTGGTAATCTTCCAGCCCGGCTGCATAACGATCTGACCGTTGAGCACCCAGCCCGCCGGAATTCGCTTGTAGTTGTAACGCTTGGCCGGGTCGCTCGGATAGGTAATACTTTCCGAAGGGTTATCTGGATTGTGAGCGGTGAACTCAAATTTTTGTATCTTCTCACCGATCACGTAGTTAAAATCAACAGACTGAGGCGCCGCCTCCGCCCGCAGGGGTTGCCCAACGACGACCATCGCAATAGCAGCGATCACCGCCAGCACCCTCGAAAGGTTTCGCGTGAGCATGTGGTGTGTCCTTACCTTAGATGAGTGATGAGTAAACTCAACTCAAGTAAATCACAATTGGAGAGTTAATTCTTAAGGTATTCAGCGTTTGCGCAGGTCACGACTGTGTGATTGATCATTTTCACAAAAGTTTTATGTTGATTTTACGCCGCGCAGTTTTACGTAACATAAATAATATTTTGCAGATTTTTGGAGCGCTTGCGTTTATGGCGCAGTTTCGTGCGGTACGACGGCGCAGCTGCGGCGACGGCGCAGCTTCGGCCAGCAATGTCACTTCGGCCGACGGCGCAGCTACCGGCCGGGGAAGCTGGGCACCGGGGAATGCCTCAGGATGCAAATTGGGGACCATCGGAGTCGCGTAGTGCAAATCCAGAGCAGAAATCCGGCCAAAATAGTGCGTAGATTTGCACCCTGTTGTGGGCTCGCTGTTGAAGCTTCACCTACGCGCCTATCGCGCGGTGGGCAGAGACGCGAAAACCCGCATCGCAGGGAAACCTGCAATGCGGGCCATGGCGGTGGCGGCGGGATTTGAACCCGCGGTAGCTATTAACTACACATCATTTCGAGTGATGCACCTTCGGCCGCTCGGACACGCCACCGCAGAATAGATTACACGGCGCACCCCGAATTTACCTAATCAATGCGGAGCACATCACGTTAAAGCTTCGAGGAGCAACGGCCGGCTTCACCACCAACGCGCCGTCACCCGCGGGCCGCGCCAGTTGGCGCCACCGCTCGCCGCCCGCCGCCCACGGGCCGCGCCACCCCGCATCCTCATCCGCGGAAGAATTTCCGCAGCTGAGCGGAGGTTTCTTCTTCCAGAACTCCCCCGATCACCTCGATGCGGTGATTGAGGCGCGGGTCGCGCACCACATCGCGCAGCGAGCCAGCCGCCCCCGCTTTCTCATCCCAGGCACCGAAGATGAGCCGCCGAATCCGGGCACCGACCATCGCCCCGGCGCACATCGTGCACGGTTCCAAGGTGACGTAGATGTCGGCGTCGTCCAAACGCCACCGCCCGAGCGCCGCACCGGCCGCGCGCAGGGCCATAATTTCCGCGTGCCCGGCCGGGTCATGTTCGCATTCGCGGGTATTCCAACCGCGCGCCACCACGGCGCCGTCCACCACCACGAGCGCGCCGACGGGCACATCCCCACCCGCCGCGGCCCGTGCCGCCAGCTCCATCGCTTCGCGCATAAATAGCTTTTCCGCCGCCCGCATATCGCCGCACCTATCCTCAGGCGTGTCCTCGGGCGCATCCGCACTCCCCCGCGAATCGGCTCGCATATCTCCCCGCATGGCTCCATTGTGTCACGAGCCCCACGGCGAGCCGCCTGTGTCACGAGCCTCAAGCCGAGCCGCCCGCGCGCGTCGCCCGCCGGGTACCGCTATCCTTAAAGCATGCACATCCTCGAAATTGACCACCCTCTGGTCGCGCATAAACTCTCTGTCCTCCGTGATGAAACCACCCCGTCGGCAATTTTCCGGCAGCTAACCGAGGAGCTTGTGACTCTCCTCGCTTATGAAGCCACCCGGAATGTGGCGGTGCACGAAGTAACGGTCACCACCCCGGTGGCTACCACAACCGGCGTGAAGCTGGCCCGCCCGGCGCCCATCGTCGTTCCGATTTTGCGGGCCGGCCTGGGCATGCTGGAAGGAATGACGAAGCTCCTTCCCACCGCCGAAGTTGGCTTCCTCGGCCTGCGCCGCGATGAGGAAACTCTCGAGGCCGTCACCTACGCTAACCGCCTCCCGGATGATCTGACCGGGAGGCAGTGTTTTGTTCTTGACCCGATGCTGGCCACCGGCCACACCATCCACGAATCCATCAACTACCTGCTCGAACGCGGCGCGCGGGATGTCACCTGCGTGTGCCTGCTGGCCACCCCGCAGGGCCTGGAGGAAGTGAAATCGCACCTGCCCGAGGATGCGGACGTCAAGATCGTCGTCGCTTCCATCGATGAGGGCCTCAACGAGAAGGCCTACATCGTGCCGGGTCTGGGCGATGCCGGGGACCGCCTGTACGGCGTCGTCGACTAAAACACCAGAACCACGCGGGTGAGCACCGTTTACACGGTGAACAGTGCTCACCCGTTCCGGTTTTAAGAACGACGACGCCGCCTCCTGGCCCACGCCCCACTTAGAGGAGGTCGCTGGCCAGGGTGCCGGCCGCTACCGCGAGAAGCAGCACGCCAAAGAGGATGGTGGCGATGCGATCAGGAATGCGCCGGCCAGCGGCTTCCCCGCCGATGCTTCCCAACGCCGAGCCGGCAGTGAAAAGCGCGACGACCAGCCAGTCCACATCGAGGCCGGCCGCGAATTGCGGGATGCGGCCGAGCCCGGCCACCGCCATATTGATGCTCATGACGAGCAGCGAGGTGGCGCTCGCGTAGCGGGCGGGCATGCGCAGCAGCAAGATGAGGGCGGGGACCACCACGAAGCCGCCGCCCACTCCGAAGAAGCCGGAGAGCGCTCCCGCGCCGAAAGCTCCCAGGACGGTGACGAGGTAGGTGAGCCAGCGTGGGGCGGGGGCGGGCGGGTTTTCCGATGCGGTCGGATTCCCCGGTGCGGCTAGCTTTTCCGAAGTGTCCGAATTTTCCAGCGCGGTGCCCGAGTGCGATTCGCCGTCCGCACCCGATTCGCCGTCCGAGCGCGCGGCGCGCCAGAACATGCTCAGCGCCACCGCCACGAGCAGAGCGCTCAGCGACCACACCAGGACTTGCCCGGATACCGCGCCGGCGAGGAAAGCTCCTGCCAGGGTTCCTGGAATGCCCACCAGGGCGAATATCAGGCCGGTTGCCCAGCGCACGCGCCGGGCCAGGGCCGCGGAGATCATGCCGACTAACGACGTAATCCCCACGATAATGATGGATTCGGCGGAAGCTTGGTGCGCGCCATGCCCGAAAATGGTGAGGAGAATAGGGATGGTGAGGATGCCGCCGCCGGCCCCGAGCAGACCAACAACGAAACCGACAGCAATTCCAACTCCGCAGGCAAGCACAGCGTCACTCTATCGCAGCACCGCGCCCGCAACGGCCTCCACCGGCGCAAAGTCAAGGCACCCTTAGTCGCGATTCGCCCACCAGCGCCAAATAATGACAGCAACACCCACGGCAACCGCCGCGATTCCCACCCAGCGGATAATGGACACCGCCGTCGGATCCGCGGCGGGCGCGGCGAGGAGCTCGCCCGCCAGGGGTGCGGGGAGGGCCGGAGAGGTGGTGAGGTCGGCAAGCTGCGGCGTCGTCGTTATGAGCAGATCCATAACGCAACTCTAACGTGACCATCGCCCGCGGGCCGCATCTCACGTAGAATCTCGAGGGTAAACGGCATCATCCTGCATAGAAGCGAGAAGACGAGGACTTATGGCTAAGAAGAACCGCAAGAAGGATTCGGCGACCCCGAAGAAGAAGCGCGCGATTATTCCTTTCGTTGAGCGGCCTTTTGAGGGGCTGGATGCCGAGGCGGAGCTGGTGGCGATGCGCGATCTGCTGCCGCTGGCGACCATGACCGTCACCCTCACCGAAGAGTACGGCAGCGAAAAGGTTATTTTTGGCACGCTGCTGCCGAATATGGTCGGCGCGCTGCGGCGCACGGACGGCCAGCTCCTGGTTGCGATGCAGACGGTTATGAATTCTGGCGACGCTTCTTTGGATATTGCCACGCGTGTGCTCGCCGGTCTGGAGCTCAAGCCGGGAGAAAGCTACCCGGGCGGCACGCAGCCGGAGGCCGGTTCCCCGCGCTTGCAGGATATTGTGGCCTCGTTCTCCGAGCTGGAACTGCAAGAAGATCCGGCTTTCTGGATGACGGAAGAGGAAGCCGCCACCCCCGAATCGCAGGCGGCCTTGCGTGATGCCCGCGCGGATATGGTTCCCGCCGCGCGCATCGAATCCGTGAACGGTGCTTACTGGTGCCGGATGTCGCGCGAGTTTTTGCGCTGGGTGCGCCCCGAACCGCGCGATGCGGTGCTGGACGGTTTGGCGCGTTTGCGCGTCTCCGGCGAGGAGCGTTGGGACGACGACGCCCGCTTCATCGGTGCGTTCCGGGCCTACGGATTGTCGGTCCCGGTGTGGGAATTGGCGCGCGGCACCGAAGCGGAGGAATTGGAAGAGCCGCTGGCGAAGTTCGCGGAGAAGTTGAGTGCAGCTATTGCTTCGACCGAGCCGCTGACCTCGGAAGAAAAGCGGGCCCGCTCCGGGCTGGTTTCCCGCCAGGTGACCTTGCGCTAAGCGGCGCGGGCGCGAGCCGGCCCCAGGCTTCCTTGCGTTAGGCGGCGCGGGCGCGCGCCGGTCTTGGGGGACCTTGCAGTCAGCAGCGCCGGCGCCCCGGCTTAGGTAGCCTCGCGTTCAGCCAGCCGTCTTTAGTGAACTTCCACTAGTTTATAGAAACGGTAAGCAAAGGCCCCGTTTTTCCCTATACACTTATGCCGTGAGTAAAGTCGGTCAGGTCGCGGTGGTCGTGCCCGCGAAGGACGAGGAGCAGTACGTGGGGCGTACTGTGCGCGCAGCGTATGCGCTTCCGGGTGTGGACCTCGTGGTGGTTGTTGACGACGGGTCGGATGACGAAACCCAGGCTATTGCCCGCGCTTCCGGGGCTACAGTGGTGCGCCATTCGGTGAATCGCGGAAAGGCTTCGGCGATGGAGACCGGGGCGAAGGTGGTCCGCATGCGTGATGTTGAGGGTCGCCCGCCCCGCCATTTACTTTTCCTTGACGCGGATCTGGGCGATTCGGCTATTGAGTGCGCTCCTCTTATCGGGCCGGTTGTGGATGGCCGAGTTGATTGCGCGATTGCTGCTTTGCCTCCGCAGGAGGGTGCGGGCGGTCATGGTTTTGTGACTCGTTTGGGGCGCCGTGCGATTGAGCGGGCTACGGGTTGGTCTCCGCTTCAGCCGCTGTCCGGTCAGCGCTGTATGACGGCGGCGGCTTTTGATGCGGCGCGTCCGCTCGCGAAGGGTTGGGGCGTTGAGGTGGGGATGACCATCGATATGCTGGTGGCTGGCCTGACTCTCCAGGAGATTCCGTGCGATATCCGCCATCGGGCTACCGGGAATGATGTGGCTGGGACTCTGCATCGGGCCGGGCAGTATCGTGATGTTTTCCGGGCGGTGTGGTCGCGCCGCTTCCACGGTGTCAAGGTACCCGTGGAATCTCGCGGCGCTGCTAGTTCCAGCGGCACCGAGCATTTCGCTCCTTATCGCGCGCTGGTGCTGGAGCATTCCTGAGCCCGCATCGCTCCGTCCTCCGCAATCTAATCCCGCGAATTTCTTCCCGGCTGGCCGTTATCTGCCAGCCGGTTTTTCTTGTGGTTCTTGGGCGGCATCCGTGCCCGCGCATTCCCCGAAGGAACTTTCCCCGGCCCGCATGAGCCCAAGGGCAAAGGTGGGGGCGAGCAGCGCGACCCCGACTCCGAGGATGACCAGGCCGGAGTCGTTAATAAGGGAGGCGTAGCCGAGGGCGAGGAAGCCCGCGGCGGTTGCAGCGGCCGGGTGCGGATGGGCTGTAA
Source organism: Actinotignum inguinis (assembly GCF_051265835.1). Taxonomy (NCBI): domain Bacteria; kingdom Bacillati; phylum Actinomycetota; class Actinomycetes; order Actinomycetales; family Actinomycetaceae; genus Actinotignum; species Actinotignum inguinis. The sequence continues at coordinate 29,445 of NZ_JBOZDP010000010.1, forward strand.
CGCACGCATGTACCTGCGCGGTTGCTGGCCGGGCCCGCAAATCCCAGCGCCCCGAGGTCACTAGCCACACCACCATGCATACTCCCACGAGGAGGGTGGCGCCCAGCGCACCGGCCACCAGGGGCGGCAGGCCAAAGAATGCTTGGGACAGTTTTCGGGCGACGACGGCGCCAGCCCCGCCGTGTTCCACCCTGCCTACAAAGTTACCCAAGTGGGTGGTGGATCCCACCGCACGGTCAAGCACAGCCAGGCCGGCCGAAACCGCCACCCCGGCGATGGCCGCGAGCGCGGTGTGCCACCAGGTCCAACGCTTTCCCCAGGTGTGCCAGGCGAGATAGGCGAAGCCGAGGGTGAGGGCCGGTGGCCCGCCGGCATCCGCTCCGAAAACGGGAAGCCCATCCAGGGCGATGGCGCACGCACCCACCGCGAGTACAGCGAAACCAGCCATACGGGTTGCCCGGTTAGTGGGTGTGGCCGAGCCGCCGGCGCTGTGTATGCGTGCGGCGAGGGTGGCGGCTGCGGCAAGCGCGCCGACAGCGAAGATAGCGAAGACCGAGTTATTAAAGCCGAAGAAACGCCCGGCAACGGTGGGGAGGGATCCCATAACCGAGGTGTTGGCGAGGGAGTATCCCCCACCAAAGGTGCTGACAAGGACGTCCACCGCGATCACGGTAGCGCTGAGTGTTCCCAACCGTGCTAGCGGCGCGGCAATCCAACGATCCCCCGCCGGGGCCTGGCGGCGCGGGCCGGCTAGCGCCCAGGTGGCAAGAAGCGCAGCAAGGACGGCCAGGCTGCTCCACCAGCCAAGTAGCGGGCGGGAGAAGGACCACCACGGAATAATCCCGATAAGGAGCGCGCTCACGGGCAGGGCCGCGAGCCACGCGAGGAGCTGCGCGAAACCGGTGGGGCGGGCACGGCGGGCTGCCGCCCGGGTAGGGGGTACGGGCGCGGTAGCAGCTTGCGGAACTGAAGCCCCGGCAGAACTGCCAGCAGCCGCTGCCACTGTTGCGGGTGGGAAACGATGGAAACGAACCAGGTGTACGGCAATAACGGCGAAACAGACCAGCCCGAGGCCGGCAAGCAGGAGGTAGAACTGCGGGCTCAGCTGCGCAGTTAGATCAGCACGGAGTGCTTGGCCGTGCAGGGTGGCATTGGCCGTGGCCAGCGTGGTTTTTCCACCGCTATCTACGGTGAGCAGCGCGGGAGCGCCGTTGTGCCAGGCGAGCACACTGGGTGCCAGGTCAATGAGCTGAACGAGGCCGGCGGTGCGGGTGGTTGTGGAGCGAGCGAGCGCGGTTGTTTCGCCCGGCTCCAGCAGTGCGAAGAAACCAAGTTCGGCCCGCTCGGCACGATCAGCCACAGTGGTGATAACGATGCGGGCCTGCGGTTGATGCGCGGTGACAAGCGCGATGATATTCCCGAGGCGTTCATCGAGCTCGGCCAGGCTCCCGACGGGGACATTCTCCGCACCAGCGCTTCCTCCATCAGCGCTTTCTGCACCAGTACTTCCCGTATCGTCACTTTCCACCGCAGCGTTCGCCGCATCGAAACTTCCCGCGTCAATAACTGTGAGTTCCCGCCCGGCGAGCACCGAACCATCCGCTAGCACATCTGCGAGATCACGGTAGGCGATGCGTGATTCCGCCTGGCGGTTGAGGGCGAGGGCAGCGCCCGGACCCACCGCGAGCGCCCGCTCCGGAGCCACGGCCTGCGCTAGCGCACCCATAACCACGGGGTAGTGGGCGGCGCTGCTTTCTTCGCTTATCTGTTCCGCATCACGCACCGTACCATCCGGGGTAACCAGGGATTCCGGCGCCACGCAGGAGCTGGCCGCGGGGGTGACCGCCGCGCGGGCACCGGCCCCGAGGCTCACCCAGCCATCCGCCGCGCAGGTGGTGGGCGCGGCCGTGCGCACGGAAATATTGGCGAGCGCAGCGCCGTAACCGCCCGAATTATCCGTGCCCGAACCTGCCAAAGCCGCACTGAGCCGCGGGGTGCTTTCCTCACCGACATCTGCCCAGCGCAGCCCGGCCACCCCGATCATCACCGTGGGGCGCGCTTGCTCCGGTGCCGCTTGCGCTGCCGAGCCGAGCGGCCTCGCCGGCGCACCCTGCGCTTCCGGCAAGCTCACCGCGCGCGCGGACGCAGGCGCCCCACTCAGCGTGGCCCCGAAAACCACCATCGCCACAACAGCAAGCACCGCCGCCCAGAACCCGGCCAGCCGCATCGTGCGCCCGCCGTGGCTATTACCGTGAGAATTCCGCATGGAACCAGCCTACTCGGCACCTACGACACTTTTAGAAGCCCCGAACACCCCCACGCCCCGCGCACTGCGAACACACCTCTAACACACCCCGAGCACCTACTCTTTCGGACGCCCCGAACGCCCCACCCCGGGGCGGGATACAATAACCAGGCGACAGCGCGGGCAGGTGCACCGCCGCCCAGCTGCGCCGTCGCACTATTTCTTCACGCAATCTCCACGCACGAAAGGACACTATGCAATCCTCGCCCGCTACCGAACCGGTCCGCTATTCTTTCCTCGGCCCGCGCGGCACGTTTTGCTTTGCCGCTTTGCAGCAGGTAGCCAGCGAGGACACCGCCACCTTCGTGCCCGCGGTGGACGTGCCCTCGGCGCTGCGGATGGTGCGCGCCGGGCAGACCGATGCCGCCGTGGTACCCATCGAAAATTCGGTGGAAGGCGGGGTTAATGCCACTCTCGATTCCCTCACCGCCGGCTCGCCGCTGGAAATTCGCGGGGAAATGCTGGTTCCGATTGCGTTCTCGCTGGCGGTGCGGCCCGGCACGCGCGCCGCGGATATTCGCCGGGTCGCCACCCATCCGCACGCGTGGGCGCAGTGCCGCACCTGGATCACCGAGCACCTGACCGATGCCGTGCACGTGCCGGCGACCTCTACGGCCGCCGCCGCGCGCGAACTGGCGGAAAATCCGGATGCGGATTTTGATGCGGCGATTTGCGCGGTGCCCACCACCGGCGTGTACGGGCTCGCCTCGCTGTCCGATGAGATCGCCGATAATCGCAATGCCGTCACGCGCTTCATTAAAGTGAGTAAACCCGGGGAGATTCCCCCGGCGACGGGCTCGGATAAAACAACGCTGATGGTGCGGCTGGCCTCGGAGAAGCCCGGCGCGCTGCTGGAAATGCTGCAACAATTTGCCGCGGTTGGTGTTAATTTATCGCGTATTGAGTCGCGCCCGGCCGGCGACCAGCTGGGGCGTTACGCTTTCTCCCTGGATGCCGAGGGCCATATTCACGACGAGCGGGTGCAGGCCGCGCTGGTCGGGCTGCATCGCATCTGCCCGGAAGTGACGTTCCTGGGTAGTTACGCGCGCGCGGATCGGCAGGTCACGCGCCTGCACGCCGGGACTTCCGACGAAGATTTCGGTGCCGCGCGCACCTGGGTCGCCTCGCTGCTCAGCCGGGTCACCCGCTAACGGAAGCGCTTGCCCGCTATAGCCAGTATTCATCGAGGCACCATGAACCCGCTGCACACACCGCTCACACTGCGAACACTGCTTACCGGGCAGCAGTATGCAGCGTTTACGGCCGCGTGGGCGGAGCTGCGCGGCGGCTCGCTAACCGGCGGGTCACTGACCGGCGGCGCCTTAGGTGACGGGCGTTCTGGCGGGTCACTGACCGGCGACGGGCATTCCGGCGGCGCGCTAACCAGCCCGGATACCGTGCGGGTGCGCGACCTTTCTTGGCCGGAGCGCGAGAGCACCGTTCTTCACCTCAGCGGCCCCGGGGTGTCCTGGATTCTCAAAACCGCCGGGAACACTGCTTACAGCGTGGGGCGCGAAGCCCGCGCACGCGCGTGGACCGGCCCTTTGGAGGCGCGCGGCACCGTGGCTCGCTTGCTCTGGTACGACGACGCCGCCCCGCTCGCCATCCTCGACTATCTACCCGGATGTGACGTTCTGGGCAGCCCGTGGGAATTATCCCCGCGAGTGCATTACCAGGCCGGGGCCGCCCTCGCGCTGCTCCACGGGGCGGGAGCTCGCCTTGATCACGGTTTCGCCAAGGGTGCCCTTACTCGCACCCGAGCGCGGATCGCGGAGATTCGCGCCCTCGCTCCGGGTGGATCGCTGCCCGCTGATTTTACTGGCGGACCGCTGCCCGCCATTTCCCCGGAGGTTATCCTGCCCGCCGCTTTCGATGAGAAGCTCGCCGAAGCGGAGGATTTCCTGGCGAGCTACCAGCCGGGCAGCGTCGTCGTGCATCCCACGCACGGGGATTGGCAGGCGCGCAATTGGTTGTGGGATGAGCCCGTCGGCCAGCTGCGGGTCATTGATTTTGGGCGCTTCGGGTGGCGGCCAGCCGCCGCGGATTTCCTGGAGCTGCACGAACTGTGGCGGGCCCATCCGGAATTGGACGAGGCCGCGGCGCGCGGCTACCGCGAGGCTGGAGGAAACTGGCCCGCGGAGAGCGGCATCGGCAGCGGCAAGCCCGGCAGCGGCAAGCCCGGTGCCGGAAGCGGCGAACGCGGGGCCAGCGATGAAAGCGATATTGAGCGGCTGCTGCGAGTGGCACGCGACGTCGGCCATATGTGGCACCGGGCCACCACGGCCCGCCGGATCGCGGGCGCGCCCGCCGCGCGCTAAGCTGGATCCATGCTTGATATGCGTTCTGTTCGCGAGAATCCGGAAGCCATCCGTGAGTCCCAGCGCCGCCGCGGGAATGATCCCGCTACCGTCGATGCCCTGCTCGCCGCCGACGATGCGCGCCGCACCACCCTGCAAGAGTTCGAAGCCGCCCGGGCCGAACAAAAAGAGGTGTCGCGATCCGTGGGGAAAGCCTCCCCGGAGGAGCGCCCCGCCGTGCTCGCCCACGCCAAGGAGCTGGCCGAAAAGGTCAAGGCGCTGGACGCGGCCGCGGCGGAAGCCGAAGAAACCTACCTGGCCGCGAATCGCGCGATTGAGAACCCGGTGCTCGCCGGGGTACCCGCGGGCGGGGAAGATGATTATGAGGTGCTGGAAGTGATCGGCACCCCGCGTGATTTCGAGGCGGAGGGCTTCACCCCCAAGGATCACCTCGATATTGCGGAGGGCCTGGGGGCCCTGGATATGGATCGCGGCGCGAAGGTCTCCGGCTCACGCTTCTACTACCTCAAGGGAGTGGGCGCGCACCTGGAAATGGCAATGTTCCGCATGGCTATTGATCAGGCAGCCGAACACGGCTTCACGCTCATGACCACGCCCACGATTGTGAACCCGGATATTATGTCCGGCACCGGGTTCCTCGGGGAGCATTCCGATGAGATTTACTACCTGGGTGCCGATGACCAGTACCTGGTGGGCACCTCGGAAGTGCCGCTGGCCGGCTACCACAAGGATGAGATTTTGGAGCTGGGCGGTAAGCCGCGGCGCTACTGCGGGTATTCGGCCTGCTACCGGCGTGAGGCCGGCTCCTACGGGAAGGACACCCGCGGGATTATTCGCGTGCACCAGTTCAATAAGGTGGAAATGTTCTCCTACTGCCCGGTGGAGCAATCCGAGGAAGAACACCGCGCGCTGCTCGCGATGGAACGCGAAATGATCGGGAAGATGGAACTGCCCTACCGCATTATTAATGTGGCGGCCGGTGATCTGGGTTCTTCCGCGGCGCAGAAATTCGATTGCGAGGCGTGGCTGCCCACCCAGCACCGCTATATGGAAGTCACCTCGACCTCCAATTGCACCACCTACCAGGCGCGGCGGCTCAATGTGCGCGAGCGCGTGGACGGGAAAACCCGCGCGGTGGCCACCCTCAACGGAACCCTGGCCACCACCCGCTGGTTGGTGGCGCTTTTCGAGAACCACCAGCAGAAGGACGGCTCGCTGTACGTGCCCGAGGCGCTGCGGCCCTACCTGGGAGCCGGCCTGGCCGGGCGCGAATTCATCGAGCCGGTGAAGTAGCCGGTGAACTATCCGGTGCGCGAAGGCTGAACAGCTCGGCGCTCCGAACAGAGTAACGACCAGCGTAACGAAGGCGGCGATGTGAAAATCCAGGTGGAATCGACGGCGGCGCGCTTGCGAGCCGCATTCGATGCCGCCGGGACCCCGCCGGCCGGGCCGGAGCTTATGGTCTGCCTGGATTTGGACGGCACCACGCTCCGGCCGGACGGCATTATTGCCGAGCGGGTGGACGCCGCTTTCCAGGAGCACCTGCGCCGGGGAACCCACCTGGTGGTGGCCACCGGGCGCGGGCGCGAATCCGCCATTCCCGTGCTCGATATGCTGCGGGTGAGCGAAACCATTATGGTGTGCTCGAACGGGAACGAAACGGTGCTGCTCGGTAACGCGCAGCTTCCCGGGGTGCAGGTGCGCACGGTCCGCTCCATGACGGATCGCGGGGATGTGGTGCCGGTGCGCCTCGCTCACCTTTTCACCATGGAGGAAGCCGACCTGGCCCGTGCCCTCGATGCGATGCGCCGCGAATTCTCGGGTGCCTATTTCGCGGTGGAACCGGTGGAAGGCCCGCGGCGGGTGGCGCACGGGTACGCCACCGAACGCCTGGAACCCAATGCCATCTGGGTGAAATTCAAAGACCTCGTGGTCCCGGACGCCCTGCGCCTCATTATGGTGGTTCCGCGCATGGAAGCCGCCGAGCTCATGGCGCGCCTCTCCCGCCTCGAGATGCCGGGTGTGGATTGGGCGGCGTCTTCCTCCTCTGGCTCTGGCTGGGTGGATGCCGGGCGGGCCGGGATCTCCAAGGCGAGCGCACTCGAGGCGCTCCGCCGCGATTTCGGCATCGCGCGCGGGGCAACCGTAGCCGTGGGCGATGGCGGGAACGACATCCACATGCTCGAGTGGGCCGGCGTGGGGGTCGCGATGGGGCAGGCGCTCGATTACGTCCGTGCGCACGCGCGGGCCGTGACCGATCCGGTATGGGACGACGGCGTAGCCACCCTCCTCGAGGTGCTGCTGGCGCGTTAACGCTGGCGCCGTCGTCGTTAAATATCACAAGCGCCCCGCACAGCCGCAAGCTGCGATAATAATATTTTCTACGCAATCCGGTTCATTTTCTGATGAATTTCCGCGCGTTTCGCGGTACGGTGGCGGTGAGTAACCCGAGTTTCTCTGGGCTCTCCCGAGCCGCACCACGAAAGGATATCGGATGAAAAAGGGACTCGTTGGCACGGTGGGTGCACTGTGCACGGCATTGATGATGGGGCTGGCGGCGCTGGTGCCGGCAGCCACCGCCGCTCCCGCTGCCACGTGGGATGCCGCGGATTTCACTATTGAAACCGAGGGCGCTACCACAACGCTGCGCGGTTTGAGCGATACCGGCCTGCAGAAAATTACGAACCTCAAGCACGTGGTTATTCCGGAGGGCGTGACCGCGCTGACCGGGCCGAATGGCCGGACGGGGAATATGCACAGCAAGGGAATCACCGGTATTACGCTGCCGGCCACGCTCACGGAGGTGAGTTACGGTTTCCTGGATCGCAATGCGATTTCCGCGGTGGAGTTCCCGGCGGGGATGCAGAAGATTGGGCCGGCGGCTTTCCAGGCCAATGCGCTCACGGAGGTCACGCTGCCCGCCTCGATCACCGAGGTGGCCTGGAGCGCTTTCCAAAATAATCATATTTCCACGGTGCGGTTGGCCGGCGCGTATAACAACGCCGTTTTCCCGGTGGTGCCCGGCAGCAGCGCTGGCAATAGCAGCCCGGCTTTTGCGCAGCAGGAGCTCGCCGACGCCACGGTACCCGCGCACGGCACGCTCACACTCGCGCGGATTTCTGATGTGAACGGCGATCTCAGCGGTCGCGGGCTCACGTGGAGTGCGTATTATTGGGACGACGGCGCAGCCGAGCCCGCCCTCACCAGCTCCATCGTGACCTTTGCTGATGGCACGGTGACCGGGGTGGCCCCGGGTTCCACCCGCGTCATCATGATGGCAAATGATACGGCCACCGGTAAGCCGCTGTATTCCGCGGTGGTTCGGGTGAATGTGACCGAGCCGGCGCCTGAGCCTGAACCCGAACCGGTTCCTGATCCTGAGCCAGTTCCCGATCCCGACCCCCAGCCGGCGCCAGACCCTGTTCCGGACCCTAACCCTCAGCCGGCACCAGACCCTGTTCCGGATCCAAACCCTCAACCGCAGCCGCAACCCGATCCAGATCCGGCACCCGATCCGCAGCCGCAACCCGCGGATCCAACTTCTCCGTCGCAACAGCAGGCCCCGAAGCCCCAACCGGCTCCTAAGCCTGCGCCGAAGCCCGAGGCTAACAAGCCGGCTCCTGCCCCAAGCAAGGCACCGACGCGGCAACTCGCCCACACTGGCCTGGCCACTACGGGCGCTCTGGCCGTCATGACCGTGCTGCTGTCCACCGGCTACGCCCTGCGCCGGCGTGCGAAGTAACCCAAAGTTCTAGGTAACTCAAGGCTAAACGCCACGCACCTGGGGGCCGCGCCGATACCGGCACGGCCCCCAGGTTTTCTATTCTCCGCACAGATCCCGGGTGGTGATCTGACCGGCTGTCTACACTGAAGGTAAATGTGCGGCAAAAGAAGCCGCCGCGGATACTTATAATCACACGTAAGGTAAGGAGAAAACACCGTGGACCGAGAAGGGCTGCACAACGACGATAACCTTCCCTGGTCTCCCGTCGATATTCTCATCGATTGGATCAATGAACACGCAGACCCGGAACTCGTCGCGAAAGATGACGGTTACTGGCTTGAAGGAAAAGGCGGAGGTGGAACCCCGTGGTGCCTCATCTATGCTTTGGATGGTGCGAGCCGTTACGGAGTGAAAATCCCAGACGATAAGCTCATTCCACCGATTGAAGACATCCGTGGCGAGCTAACTGTCCACTCCCGGCGCGTCTTGAATATATTCCTTGAGAAGATCGGGTCGTCCCTACGGGTATAGCCTTATCGGACAAAAGCGGGCGCAGATCGGAGACCAGGTCGAACCGATTCCCCGCCGGCGTGAAATCTCCGAAAGGCTCGCTCGTAAGATTCTCGAAAGGAGCAAGAAGTGACAACACTAAATACCACGGTTACCCGTGATGGAAATTGGTGCGTCGCCGAATTTGCCCTTAACGGAAAGGAATACGGCACGCAGGCGCGCCGCCTTGATCATATTGAAGACATGGCAAAGGACGCCGCGGCGCTGATTACGGGAGATCCTCTCGATAGTTTCGCCGTTAACATCACCGTCGAAACCCCTGAATTCGCGGAGGATATCAAAAGATAAGGAGGCTCGCCTCGTTTGATTCAGGCGTAATACGAGACTCGGGACGCTTCTCTGCTGGCAGTTGCCCGGTTAGGCGATGCTGGATTTTCGCTTCGTGACATTGGTGCAGTTATGCGTTATATGGGTAGCGACTGATTCTTCGATACAGCTTGTTCGACATAATTCCAGAAGGGGAGGTAAGCGTCATCAACGGAACGCAGCATTTGAATAATGTCTTCAGGTAAACGTAAATGCAGGTCATTGGTACATACTGCAATGATAGATTCAATTGCGATCTCGTCTTGCCCGGAAGCGTGGTCTCCGTCTAGGCACTCCCAAAGATAATCGGGGAAATCAGAATGGCTTTTGACATACCGCTTCAGTTCTTCAAACGCGATATTAATCTCCACCTCAATCACCTTCTCTTTGGCTTTTTCGATTTCTTTGAAGCATTCGGCCCCTTCGGGTTCCGTGGGAGGCTTACAGACCAAACGAACGGCCCCGGGAAATGTTGCAACAACTGCTACAGCGATTGAATCGTATCTCCCGGGACCGTCCGCCCGTTCAACGAAGATGGAGGTACCCTAAAATGGGTAGATCATCATCAAGGCTCAGGATATATTCTGCTGCATAATAATCCAACAGTCAGAACCGTAGATTGATAAGCTCCGCGCGGGAATCACCGACATCACGTCGCAACCTACTGGGTATAAAAATTCCCCACATGAGTGCGGCCCGCAAGAAATAAAATAAGCGCGATTAGCTCGGAGAAATCTCTACGATGATCGGCTCTTCTTCCTCGGGGATAAGAGGGACACGAATCGGGGAACCAATCAGTTCGAGTTTTCGGTTAAGCTCCCTTGACGACCCGTAAGTCAATTCGTCGAGAATGTCGTCGACAGCTGCTGAAAGTAGAGACTCTGGCAGAGAGCACTTAGAAAAATGGGCCGCATTAATTGCGTAGATTAGATCCCATGCATCGCCATACATACCAAGGTAGTGCCCGTAGCCCTCGCCCTCACCTTCGCCAAAGAGGGATTGTTGATCGCCACGTGCCTGGACGTACTTGGCGAGCTCTATTACAGGATAGGTATTCGATTTATCGTTTACGCTTCCAGCCACGCTTTATCCTTACTTCTTTTACATCCGCGGTGGGAAAGTCCCAATAAAAGCGCTGCCTGAGCTTCGGTGGGCAGGATTCCGAGGACCTCAGTCACCTCTATGGATGAAAGGACCCGGTTTCCCGGTTCCGGTTTACCTCGGCAACCCTACCCATCAAAGAGCAGACCCGGCGATCTTTGCGCTAATTCTAGGTCACCAGCCCCGTGTAATCCATACCTCTCCCTAGCGGCAAGAAAATCTTGTAGCCTCTATTCACACCACCATCTTCGACGTGAAGGCGCGCCCATGGATATCAGCAAAGCAAGGGAACTGGACCAGCTAGGTCGAGAAATCGACGTTTTAGTCGTTGTTAAAACCGCTCCCATCCCCTCAGAAAAATACAAGGAAACCGTGTGCGTTGCCGGAGTCGCCCTCGATCCGCTTCGCTGGGTAAGGCTCTACCCTATCGCCTTCCGTTATCTTGACGGCACCGACCGCTTTAAGAAATATCAAACTATTCGAGTATCCGTCCGCGCACCTAACGATGATGACCGGGAAGAAAGCTTACGGGTCGAAAAGGATCCTCAACCGCAAGATGAGCCTATTGCCGGGTGGGACGAGAGAGCCATCTATCTCGACCCTCTTCCCACCAAATCCCTCTGCGAACTACGGGCGGAAGCTAAGAGAAATCCGGCCGCGCAATCCCTCGCTCTTATCACGCCCCGCGCAACACCAACTATTAAAGTATCGCTTCACCCGGGCTGGAATGAACAGCAGAAAGCTGCGCTGCGCAAATATAAGAACGAAGATATTTTCGGTAACAAGGGGCTCACTCTGGAAGCCCCGCGGTTTGTTGCCCGGCTTGAATTTTATTGCAATTTTCCGAGTTGTTCGCGCCATTCCTTGACGATAACGGACTGGGAAGCGGTAGCGCTGCAACGCCGTTGGCCGCCAACGGCGTCAATCGAATACGCCCAGCAAGAATTCGAAAAGAAATTCATTAGAGAACGGGAAAAGCCCGGCGTTCCACTACGAATTATCGTTGGCAACCAAGCCGCTCCGCACAAACGCCACAGCTTCCTGGTGTTGGGAATCTTTGGCTCAAGCCGCGAAGCGCTCGGACTCTTCTAAAACAGCGCACGTTTCCTCGATCACGAGTTTTCGGTGGCACTGCTGGTGATTAGCCTCGAAGCAGAGAACGAGGATCGCACCGTCATGCGCTAGGTCGGCAATCTCGTGGATGGCTACCCGAGCATCCGGAGTCGCGAGCACTTCGTTGCGGAAACGCGCGTGAGCGGCATGCGCTTCGGGAGTTCCGGGATGAGCGAAAGCTGCCCGATTGTCCTTAGGATTACCAAGGGAACGCATATGAACATAGCGAGTCCCCGTAGATTCAACCGCTTGGCGCAGCCGCGTTTTAGAAAATCCTTTCTTGCGGCTGATGGGGGTCAGTCGAATATCAACAACGGTATGGACTCGGTTAGCTTCCAATGTAGCGAGAAGATCACTGATAGTTTTCCCCTCGTAGCCCCAACCGAGAATAGTGGTGGCCATCGGTTGCACTCCTTCGTCTTAAGCGGGCGGCACGCGGCCCTATAACCTCATGAAACTTCAGTTACACACAAGCACGATGGCCGCGAAATCACAGGTAAATCTATGGCACGCGCCATCACAGAGCGGAGACGGAGGGATTCGAACCCTCGAGCCGCTATTGCGACTAACACCTTAGCAGGGTGCCACTTTCGGCCACTCAGTCACGTCTCCATGCTCACCGGGAAAACCTGAGCTCACCCGTGCAAGCCTTACTAGCGTACACGCTCAGCGGGGCGTGGTGCCAGTTTTTTCCCGGCGGAATTAGTCACGCACCACCGCGAGCGCGCAAGCACGCTAGAAATCCCAGTCGTCGTCGGTAGTATCTTCCACTTCGCCGATAACGTACGAGGATCCGGACCCGGAGAAGAAATCGTGGTTCTCGTCCGCGTTCGGGGAAAGCGCCGCCAGAATCGCCGGATTGACGGCCGTCTGATCCGGGTTGAACAGCGCTTCGTAACCGAGGTTCATGAGCGCCTTATTGGCGTTGTAGCGCAGGAATGCCTTGACATCCTCCGTCAGGCCCATCTCATCGTAGAGGCTGGCGGTGTATTCTTCCTCGTTCTCGTAGAGGTCTTGGAGCAGCTCAAAGGTGTATTCCTTGAGTTCGGCCTTGCGTTCCTTGCTGGCCTTCTCCACCGCGCGCTGGTATTTGTAGCCGATGTAGTAACCGTGCACGGCTTCGTCGCGAATAATGAGGCGGATGAGATCCGCGGTATTGGTGAGCTTGGCGTGCGCGGACCAGTACATGGGCGCGTAGAAACCGGAGTAGAACAGGAAGGATTCCAGCATCGTGGAGGCGACCTTGCGCTTTTCCGGATCGTCCCCACGGTAGTAATCCAACACGATCTGCGCCTTCTTCTGAAGGAATTCGTTATTTTCCGACCATTCGAAAGTTTCGTCGATCTCATCGGTGGAAATGAGCGTGGAGAAAATTGAGGAATACGACTTCGCGTGCACCGATTCCATGAAGGCGATATTGGTATACACCGCTTCCTCGTGCGGGGTGACCGCGTCCGGAATGAGCGAGACCGCTCCCACAGTGCCCTGAATGGTATCGAGCAAGGTCAGGCCGGTGAACACCCGGGTGGTCATGAGCTGTTCATGCGGCTTGAGGGTATTCCACGACTGAATATCGTTGGACAGCGGCACCTTTTCGGGCAGCCAGAAATTCCCCGTGAGGCGGTCCCACACTTCGAGGTCCTTTTCGTCCTCGATGCGGTTCCAGTTAATGGCTTGCACAGAACTGACAAGTTTCAACTTCGGGGGGATCACAGTAGCTCCTCGTTAGCGCAGGTGATGCGGGATAGATGATGGATAGGAACGACGACGCCGCTCGCGCCGCCACACCCCGCCCATTCTAGACGGTTGAATCGGTAAGCGGTGCGAGCCAGGTCATGAGGTGCGCGGCTTGGGCTGGATACCTTGCTGGGAGATATCCGCATACTGCGTCGTCGTGCCATCGATATTGGTGACGGTGAGGGTGTCATCGGCGATGCTCATCTTGGTCACGTTGGTGAATTCGAGGGGAAGATGCGGGTTGAGGTGCTCGGGGTGGCGCAGACCGAAGAGCCCCGGGTCATGCCAGAGGATGAGGGCGCCATCGCGGCCGAGGGTGAGAATATCGGCCATGCCGGAGCCGTCCAGGTCCCCGGCCGCGAGGGTGCGGAGGTTACGTAAACGGCGATCACGCCCGCCCAGGAGCCGTACGGAACGGAAACTGCGCGCGGCATCTAATTGAGCGAGCTCGCCGGTTTCTTCCCCGGCTGCCGGCAGGACTTCCGCTCCGCTGCCGGCATCCAGGTAGAGCGCGACCGCCCCGGAGGGCCACACCGTGAAGGCATCGGCGCGGTCGGGCTGGCCGCCCAGGTAGCCGAGGACTTCGTGGGCCGGGTTGCCCGGTTCGAGGGTGGCATCCTCCAGGGTGATGCGGGCTTCTTCCAGCAGCTGCGCGATGAGGTTATCCATGGGCACGCCCACGGATTCATCATCGGTATAGCCGCCGCCGTCCTGCGCGCCGCCGGTGATCGCCACGATAGCCCATTCCCCGTTCTCGCCTTGCTGGAGCCAGGGCCCGCCGGAGACCCCGGTGGGCATCCCGGCGCATTCAATATGGAAGTAGTCCACCCCGTTTTCCGTGAAAGTTTCGGTGGAGTTACGGCAGTGGCGCGGGTAGGCGGAGGTGTAGTTATCGGCCTCGAAAGATTCGGCCACCGGGTAGCCAATCACCTCAATATCAGGTTGTTCCGGGCTCACATCGGCAAGGGGCAAGCCGCCGGTCACGTCCTCAAGGAGGTTGCCGAAGCGGTCCGGGTCCGCGGTGAGGACGGCGGCGTCGTACCGATCCGCATCCTCATCATCACTGTAATATGCGTCGTTGATGACCACGGCGTCTGGGTCGATACGCCAAATACCGTGGGGAATATAGGCGGTGCCGGCAATAATGGAGAATTGCGGCACGAATACCGTGGCGGCGTAGGCATCCCCGGGCCAGCAGTGCGCGGCGGAAAGAATCTGGGAACGCCCCGGGGTATCGAGGACCACGCCGGTGCAGCCACGGATCACCTGAGTGGTGCCGGGAACCACGTGGAAGAAGGTGCCCACCTGCGGGATTCCCGGGAAGTTGTAGCCCGCCCCGGGCAGGCCCTCCCCCAGCCCCACATCGCTGACCTTCGGGTCCTCATTGAGGGCGGCGTTGAGGGAATCGGGAAGCCCGGCACCGCGGTGGTAGGCCGCGGCCAGGACCCGGCCGTCCACAATGCCAGAGTCGTCAAATTCGGCGTCGAGATCGCGGTGATTGGCATCGTCGTCCCAGACGATGGCCACGGCGTCGTCGCCAAAATTATCGTAAGTAACCGGGCGCGGAACCGGAGCGGCGAGCACCGGGGCTTTGACCAGCGCGCAACTACCCAGCAGCCCGGCGAGCAGAGCCAGCGTGAGCAGCGCGCCGAGTAACACCGCCAGGGTACCCGCGTGACGATACCGATTCCTCACCTGCTCCGCCTTCTTTCTCCGCGGGGTGGCTCCGCGGAAGTGGCACCTATCCTACCGCGCCGGCCTGAAGGTGATGGGGCTGGTTCGCTAGCAGGTTCGCCAGCGCGCGCCACGCCTGGCGGAGGCGTGACGCGGCCGGGTTCGCAAGCGCGATATGCACAGAACTAGTAGAGTGGTGAACTACCTGGCCGGCTGCCGGCCGGTCCACCATCGCGCGGAGTTACGCAGAATGGAGCACCTATGCTGTGGCAAAATATCCTGGCTATTCTTTCCGTTCTTGCCGGTCCGCTGCTGTATCTGACCGGCGCGGTGGTGATCGCGGTGGTCGGTATTGCGCTGGCGCGTTTCCTCGGGGCGCTCACGCGCCTGGCGAATGCCCGCGCGGAGAAGCTGGAGCACACCCAGAAGCTGGAGCACACCCAGAAGCTGGAGCACGCGGAAAACCCGGTGCACACAGAGAATCCTGAGCTCCAGGAGCCCGGACTTTCCTCATCCCCGGATGCGTCTTAAACTTAAAGGATGGCTGTCACACTAAGTTCAAAGATTGCGGCGCTAACCTTGGATGACTACGAGGTTTATTTCTCACCGCAAACCCGCGCGCGTGCGAAACGTTACGCGGAGGATGGCCACGTCCTTGATATCTCCGAAGACTCCGGGGAGATTACGGCCCACGTACTCGGCAACGGGCATACCTACCAGGTCGTTATCGAAGATACTGACCCGCTCCTGGCCTATTGTTCCTGCCCGGTGGCTCAATACTGTAAACATATCCTCGCAACCCTGCTGATATGCGCAGAAAATTGCGCCGATAGATCCTGGCGCACACTGCTGACGCGGGTATTACATCAGGCACAATCCACCCCGAAAACGCGGGGCCTCGGGCTTATTCTCGGCCGCAATCCGGAAAATGGGAAAATTACGGGAGTGCTGTATCCCGCGCAGCGCAACCTCAACGGTGAATGGTCGCGGCGGAGTACCGCGTGGTCCACTATCGCGCCGCGGTACGGCTCCCGCGCCAATACTGATGGCTTTGACCCGCTCCAGCTCAGCGCGCTCCGGAACTTGTACGAGGCAGCCCGGCGGAATCCCTATTCCAACCCCAATATTTCCCTCCGGGACCTCGGCACCGCCGCGATGGCGTACCTGCGTAACGTCCACGATGCCGGCGTTGAGCTTTACTGCGGTGATGTTGATCAGCCCTTGCGCCTGGCTCATGACCCCTGGGGTGTGCAGTTGAGCCTTTCCGCCCGCGAACCTGATAGTAATGACCTGCTTCTGCGGGTACTCCCGGAAACGCCGAACGGTACCCCCGCCGAAGTTCTTGCGGGTACCACCCCGCCTCTCGCCCTCAGTTACGAGGACGGTGCTTATATTCTGGGGCGCCTGCGCTCCACGATCCCCGATTATCTTTTCCAAGCCGCGGAAGATGCCCATCCTCTCACCATCCCGGCGGCGGATGTTCCTGTTTTTGAACTCAATCTCCTCCCGGAACTCCCGGAGGATATCCCCGTTGTTTCCCCCGACGGCGCCTTCACGCCGCACCGCTTCGCCGAACCGAATCTCCACGCGCTTATTCGCCGCCCTTCCGCTGAGGACGGCGCGCACTATCGGCACAGCGCTTTCCTCCTGGAGTGGTACTTGGGGCGGCGCATGCTGCCGGCCGATGGCAGTGAGAACCCCGCCGAATCCGAAGATCCGGAGAGCACATCCCTCTATACGGAACTGACGGTGCACCGTCTCCTGCATGAGGCGCCTCGGGAACAGCTGACCGCGGTGCGTGAAATCTGGACGAAGGCCACGAAGCTGCCACCGCTTGACCTTCTAACAACCCAAAGTTTGGACCTCAGCATCTATCAGACCCTGCGCGAAGTCGTTATTCCGGCCTGGCGCGAGGCAGGTATCACCACTACCGTCATGGAGGATGCCGATCTCACTATCGTGACCGATGCCCCGGTGTTGAGCACCAGCGTGAGCGAGGAGAACGACTGGCTTGACCTCAATATCACCGTCGACGTCGGCGAGCATCAGATACCACTCAACGTACTCTACGAGGCACTGACCAGCGGGCACGACCACCTCATCCTCGGCGATGTGCTGATCCCGCTGGGCAGCGACTTCGATGCGCTGCGCCAGCTTTTGCACGACGCCGCAGCTCTCGGCACCGTCACCCCCGAGAGTATCTCCGTGCCCAGGGCGCGTGCCCACGCCCTGGATCTTTCCGCGCTGGCCAATCCGCAGGCGCTCACCGATGCGCTCACCCAGCTTGATCACCTGGGCGAGCCGGTGCCGGTTCCCGAAACGTTCCAGGGCACCCTGCGTTCCTATCAGGAAGCCGGCTATTCCTGGCTCACCCACCTGGCAAGGGCTCATTACGGCGGGATCTTGGCCGATGATATGGGCCTGGGCAAAACCGCGCAGATGCTCGCCATGATTAGCGGCGCACGGGCGGAGGGCAAGTTGGAAGGCCCGGTGCTCGTGGTGGCTCCCACCTCCGTGGTGCCGGTCTGGCGCAGCGAAGCGGAGCGCTTCACCCCGGAGCTGCGGGTACACACCATTACCGGCTCGGGTAAACGCCGTTCACTGGCCCTGGCGAATATTGCCGCGAGCGCGGATATTGTGGTGACTTCCTATACCCTGCTGCGCCTGGAGCGCGCGGAGTACGCGAAGGTTGATTGGGGCGGGGTGATCCTCGATGAGGCCCAGGCAGTGAAGAACCCCAGCACGGTGGGTTACCACGCCGTCGCCGCGCTCACCCGCCCCTGGACCTTCGCGGTCACGGGCACCCCGGTGGAAAATAGCCTCTCGGATTTGGCGGCGCTGCTGGCCCTCACCAGCCCCGGCCTGCTCCCCGGGCACGCGCGTTTCACCGAGCAGTTCCAGAACCCCATTGAGAAATTTAATGACGAAGAGGCTGCCGCGCTGCTCACGCGCCTGGTGCGGCCCTTTATGTTACGACGCCGCAAAGCCGAGGTGGCCAAGGACCTCCCGGCCCGCACCGTGACCGAGCTGAGTGTGCCCCTCGCACCCGCCCACGCGCAGCGCTATCGCAAGCAGCTGGAACGTGAACGCCAGGAAATCCTCGGGCTTATCGATGACCCGAATGCGAATCGCATTTCGATTCTGGCTTCCCTCACCCGGTTGCGGCGCATGGCTATCGACCCGGGTCTGGTGGACGGGCGCATTACCACCCCGCCGGCGAAAACCAATCTGCTCCTTGAGCACCTCCAGCAGATTATCCCGGAAGGCCACCGGGCCCTGGTGTTCTCCCAGTTCACCACCTATCTGGAGCGTATTGCCCACCAGCTGGATCGGGAGGGTATTACCTATAGCTACCTGGATGGTTCCACCCGGGATCGCGCCGGAGCAATCGCGGCCTTCCGCGATGGCAGCGCCCCGGTGTTCCTTATTTCCCTCAAGGCGGGTGGTACCGGGCTTACCCTCACGGAAGCGGATTATGTGTACATTATGGACCCGTGGTGGAATCCGGCCGCCGAAGAGCAGGCCATTGACCGGGCCCATCGTATTGGCCAGGATAAGCCGGTCACCGTCTACCGGCTCGCCTCGGCGGATACCATCGAGGAGAAAGTCATCGCACTCCAGGCGCGCAAGCGGGAGCTGGCCGGCCTGGTTGATGAGGCGGCCCGCGGGCCCATTTCAGGGGCGGATATCCGTTCCCTTCTCGAGCTCACCGGGCCGGAGGGCCGCTAGCTGCGCCGTCGTACCGCGGGCCCGTGCCCGGCATCGCCGCGGCACGGAGCGCGGGGCGCGGCGCCGTCGTCGTTCCCCACCGAAACGAAGCGCCCGCGCTTAAGCCGAGCGGGCCGGTCACGTTTCCACGCAACCGGCCCGCTCCGCGCAAGCACACAGCCCGCAGGCCCGCTCCGCTCACCCGCGCCACGGGTAAACACCGTTTACCCACGCGGCGCAAGTAAACACCGCATACCTACTACAGCATGCAGGAGACGCAGCCTTCCACTTCGGTGCCCTGGAGGGCGGCCTGGCGGATACGCATGTAGTAGAGCGTCTTGATGCCCTTGCGCCACGCGTAAATGTAATTGCGGTTCACATCGCGCGTGGTCACGGTGTCCGGGTAGAACAGCGTGAGGGAAAGCCCCTGGTCCACGTGCTGGGTGGCCACCGCGTAGGTGTCGATGATCTTCTGCGGGCCAATTTCGTAGGCATCCTGGAAGTATTCCAGGTTGTCGTTGGTCATGTACGGTGCCGGGTAGTACACGCGCCCAATCTTGCCTTCCTTGCGGATCTCGATCTTGGACACGATCGGGTGGATCGAGGAGGTGGAATGGTTGATATAGGAGATGGAACCGGTGGGCGGAACCGCCTGGAGATTCTGGTTGTACATCCCGTATTCGGCCACGTCCGCAGCTAGCTGCGCCCAATCTTCCCGGGTGGGGATATGATGCGCGGCGAAAAGTTCGCGCACCCGCTCGGTTTGCGGGACCCACTCCTGCTCGAGGTACTTCGTGAAGTAAGCACCGTTTGCATAGGTGGAATCCTCGAAGCCGTCGAAGCGCTCCCCGCGTTCCTTGGCCAGCAGCATGGAGGAACGGATCGCGTGGTAGGCCACCGTGTAGAAGTACATATTGGTGAAGTCGAGGGCTTCCTCGCTTCCGTAGAAGATCCGCTCGCGGCCCAGGTAGCCGTGCAGGTTCATCTGCCCCAGCCCGATAGCGTGGGACATCTCATTGCCGCGCTTGACGGAGGGCACCGAATCGATGCTGGTCTGGTCGGAAACAGCCGTGAGGGCCCGCACCGCGATCTCAACGGTTTTGCCCAGATCCTCCGAATCCATGGCCTTGGCAATATTGAGGGAGCCGAGGTTGCAGGAAATATCCTTGCCCACGTGCTTGTAGGAAAGATCCGCATTGTATTCGGAGGCCTCGGAGACCTGGAGGATTTCCGAGCACAGGTTGGACATGGTAATCCGGCCCTTAATCGGGTTGGTGTTATTGACCGTATCCTCGTAAACGATGTAGGGGTAGCCGGATTCGAACTGGATCTCCGCGAGGGTCTGGAAGAACTGGCGCGCATCGATCTTCGTCTTCTTAATGCGCTTGTCATCAACCATTTCGCGGTACTTCTCGCTCACCGAGATCTCGGTGAGCGGCTTACCGTAGACCCGCTCCACATCGTAGGGAGAGAAGAGGTACATCGGCTCGCGATTCTTGGCCAGCTCGAAGGTAATATCCGGGATCACCACGCCCAGGGAGAGCGTCTTAATACGGATCTTTTCGTCCGCGTTTTCGCGCTTGGTATCCAGGAAACGCATGATATCCGGATGGTGGGCGTGCAGGTACACGGCCCCCGCGCCCTGGCGCGCCCCCAGCTGGTTCGCGTAGGAGAAGGAATCCTCCAGCAGCTTCATAACCGGGTTCACCCCGGAGGACTGGTTTTGGATGCGCTTAATCGGGGCACCCTGCTCGCGCAGATTGGTGAGGTTGAGCGCCACCCCGCCCCCGCGCTTGGAAAGCTGGAGCGCCGAGTTAATCGCGCGGGCGATGGATTCCATATTGTCTTCCACCCGCAGCAGGAAGCAGGAGACCAGTTCCCCGCGGGCCTGCTTGCCGGCATTGAGGAAGGTGGGGGTGGCCGGCTGGAACCGCCCGCTAATCATTTCTTCCATGAGGTTGGTGGCCAGCTCGGTATCCCCATCGGCCAGCGCGAGCGCCACGATGCACACCCGATCCTCGAAACGCTCCAGGTAGCGGGTGCCATCCCAAGTTTTCAGGGTGTAGGAGGTGTAGTATTTGAAGGCCCCCATGAAGGTGGGGAAGCGGAACTTATGCGCGTAAGCCTTCTTGTAGAGCTCCTTAATAAAGGCCATATCGTAGGCATCGATCACGCGCTTTTCGTAGTAGCCTTCGCGCACGAGGTACTCCAGCTTTTCTTCCAGATCGTGGAAGAACACGGTGTTCTTATTGACGTGCTGGAGGAAGTACTGCCGCACGGCTTCATGATCCTTCTCGAATTGGATCTTGCCCTCGGCATCGTACAAATTGAGCTCGGCATTGAGCGAGTGGTAATCCACGAGCGAATCACCCAGGTTTTCCGAACCGGTATCCGTTAGTGTTGCGTTGCCCAAAACTGTTCCAAACCTTCCTTAACCGTGGCGACGTCCGTGGGCGTGCCGAGCAGTTCAAAGCGATACATCATGGGGACGCCGCATTTTTCGGCGATAACATCCCCGGCGAGTCCGTAAACATCGCCAAAATTGGTATTTCCTCCGGCGATCACCCCGCGGATGAGAGCACGGTTGTGTTCGTTATTGAGGAATTTGATGACGGGGCGCGGCACGGCGCCGCGATGGTTCCCGCCACCGTAGGTGGGGCAAATAAGCACGTAGGGTTCATCCACCACGGGCGTTTCGCCGTGGATGGGGATGCGCACGGCATCGTAGCCGAGCTTTTCCACGAACCGGTGCGTGTTATTTGTTTGAGAAGAAAAATAGACGATACGTGCCATCAGTTCTTTCCTCAGCGGGCGGCACGCGGCCGCACCGCCAGCTTAGGCAGTCACCAGGGTGGGTTCCGCGGTGGCCTGCGCGCCGGCCTTGAGCGCCTTGATTTCATCGGGGCGGTAGCCGGACCAGTGATGACCGTTCGCGAAAACCACGGGCGCCGACTGGTACCCGAGGGCCTTCACCGCGGCAAGAGCCTCCGCATCCTGAGTGAGATCCACGAGCTCGTACTCCAGCCCCGCCTTATCGAGCGCGCGCTTGGTGGCATTGCACTGCACGCACGCGGGCTTGGTGTAGACGGTAATGCTCATGGGGTCTCCTCGGATTCGGATTGTCACGCTGTGTGCGTGGTGGAACGACTACAAGGCTAAACACTACACCTAGTGGCACCTAGAACAAAAGACCACTAGAACTTGTGGTTTTTACGACGACGCCGCCACTCCCACTTTGCGCCTATTTACGCGGTTTTAGGACTTTGGGCCCGCGCTTTGTGAAGCCGGTAACCACGCCGCCCGGCGTGTCACGCGGGGCGGGCCGCGGGTGGGCCACGCGCGGGCCAGCTACATATCTAGGCACCCGCTCAATGCGCCGGATCATTTAGCACATTTACTAAATTTCCGCCAGAGTAAGGAGTCCCTTACCCGCCCTTTTGTAACCAACCTCACGCTAATTTTGGCGCTCTCAATTTTTATCTTGTGACCTACGTCCGTACGATTCTAATCAGACTTAAGCGGATTCGGATTCGACCGCCGTGACCAACGCTGCTCACCGACCCGTATCCGAGCCAACCTCGTGCGATGAAAAGGAGAACATCGTGGAAGCCTTTACACAAACCGCCGCGCCACTGGGGAGTCTCACCCTCTCCGCCCTCGTGGCCCTCCTGCCGCTCCTCACGGTGTTCTTCCTGCTGGGCGTTGTGCATATGAAAGCGCACTGGGCGGGGGTATGCGGCGTCGTCGTGGCGCTTGCGGTAGCGATTTTCGCTTTCCGTATGCCCGCCGGAATGGCGCTTTCTGCCGGCCTGGAAGGCGCCGTTTTCGGCATCTTCCCCATTACCTGGATCGTTCTTACCGCGATTATCCTCTTCGAACTCACGGTGGCCTCCGGGCACCATGACACCCTCATGCAGGCCTTCGCGCGGCTCTCCCCCGATCCGCGGGCCCTGGGCATTTTCATCGCCTTCAGTTTCTGCGCCCTCCTCGAAGCGCTGGCCGGATTCGGGGCGCCGGTGGCGATCTGCGGCGTTATGCTCCTCGCCCTCGGCTTCGCGCCCTGGAAGGCGGCGCTCACAGTGCTGGTGGGTAATACTTTCGCGGTGCCCTACGGGGCGATGGCCACGCCCGTGCTCACCGGCGCAAACCTCACCGGCATCGATGCCGCCACTCTCTCCGCCCAGATCAGCGAGCAAACCAGCGTGCTCGTCTGGCTCATCCCCTTCGCGCTCCTCCTCATTATGGACGGCTGGCGCGGCCTGGCGCAGGTGTGGCCCCTGGCCCTGGCGGTGGGCGCCTCCTACGCGCTGAGCACCTGGCTCGCCGCCCGCACCCTGGCCCCCGGCCTGGTCAATATGGTTCCCGCCCTGGTGAGCCTGGCGGTCGGCATCGCGCTGCTGCGCATCTGGCAACCGCGCGGCAGCCGCGCCGCGGCCGAACGCCTCACCGGCGCCGCGCCCCAACCGGCCACCGAACGGATTCGCCCCGCGGCCCTGGCCTGGGCCATCTTCCCCTACGTGCTTATCGTGGCCGTTTTCGTGACCACCCAGATGGTGCCGGCAATCCGCAGCGCCCTCGCGGCCACAAACGTGACTATCCACTGGCCGGCCCTGTGGGCCGGGGGCGAGAATCTGGTGCGCGCTGCCGACGGCACGCCCGCCGCCTCCACCACCTACACCTTCGCCTGGCTGAGCTCCCCGGGCACCCTGCTGCTCCTGACCGCGCTGGTGCTGGCCGCCTGCTACCGGATGCGCCCGGGCGCGGTAGCGCGCCTCATGTTCGCCCAGGTCTACAAGCTGCGCTGGACCTTCCTCACCATCGGTTCGGTGCTCGCCCTCGCCTACGTTATGAACCTTTCCGGGCAGACCCTCACCATCGGCACCTGGATTGCCGGTGCCGGCTCCGTCTTCCCCTTCCTCGCCCCGATTCTGGGGTGGATCGGCACCGCGGTGACCGGTTCGGGAACCTCAACGACGGCGCTCTTTGCCAATCTGCAGCACACCGCCGCCACCCAAATCGGGGCGGATCCGGGGCTGCTGGTGGCCTGCAATACCGTGGGTGGGGCCGTGGGCAAGATGATCAGCCCCCAAACTCTGGCGATTGCCACCGGCGGGGTGGATATGGTCGGCGAAGAATCCGTGCTGCTGCGCAAGTCCCTGCCCTGGGCCTGCGGCCTGCTCATCCTGCTGTGCCTACTGGTTGGGTTCCTCGCCTAGATACTTCCGCCCTGCCAGAGGTCCGCGGCTGGCCGGGCACAGCGCCGCGCAGCGGCGGCGTCGTCGTAATAACAACGAAAGAAAAGAGTTGATATGACCCTCATTCCCGGGCCGGAACCGCGCAAGAAAGTTGCGGTTTTCGCCACCTGTATTAACGAGGTGATGTTCCCGAATACCGTGAATAACACCGCGGTGCTGCTCGAGCGGCTCGGGTGTGACGTGGAGTTCCCGCGCGCCCAGACGTGCTGCGGGCAGATGTTCACGAATACCGGGTATTTCGACCGGGCGCTGCCGAGCGTGCGGGCCTTCCTCGAAGCTTTTGAAGAATACGACTACATCGTGGGGCCCTCCGGATCCTGCGTCGGTTCGGTGCGCGAACAGCATGAGATGCTGGCCCTCGATGCCGGCGAAGATGAGCTGGCGCGGCGCGTCCACGAAGTGCAAAAACGGGTCTACGACATCAGCGAGTTCATCGTGGACGTGCTGGGGACCGTGGATGTGGGCGCGTACTTCCCGCATACGGTCACCTATCACGCCTCGTGCCATTCGCTGCGGGTGGCCGAGGTGGGCGACCGGCCCATTCGGCTGCTGCAAGCGGTGCGCGGGCTGGAATATATTCCGCTCGAAGATATGCGCCAGTGCTGCGGTTTCGGGGGCACGTTCTCCGTGAAGAATTCGGATGTGTCCATCGCGCTGGGGCGGGATAAGGCCCGCCACGTGATCGAAACCGGCGCGGAATACGTGGCCAGCCTCGATAACGCCTGCCTCATGAACTTCGGCGGGATTCTGCATCGCGAAAAGAAACCCGTCCGCCCCATTCACATGGTCAATTTGCTGGTGCAGACCGCGCCGGTTGGCGCCGGCGCCGTGCCGGGTGCCGGCGCCGTGCCGGGTGCCGCGGGTGCCGCCGGCGCCGTGGCCGCAACCGGAGCCGCAACCACCCCCGCCGGGAGGATCGCATGAAAACCTTGAAATTGGAACGCCTCACTCCGGCCCCGCCCGAAGGGGATCTGCTTGATTCCCCGGCCTTCCCCAAGGCCGCGGTGCGCGAGCTGGGCAACGAAACGCAGGCGAAGAATCTCCATCACGCCACCCACACGATTCGCGCCAAGCGCCAGGCGGTGGTGAGCGAGCTGGATAATTGGCAGGATATTCGCCAGGCCGGGGCCGATATTAAGAACCGGGTGGGCCGCCACCTCGATCATTATCTGGCGGAGTTCGAAAAGAACGCCACCGCCGCCGGGGCGCATGTGCACTGGGCGCGCGACGCGGAGGAAGCCAACCGGATCGTCATCGACCTGGTGCGCGCTACCGGGGAAAGCGAAGTCACCAAGGTCAAGTCCATGGTCAGCCAGGAAATTGACCTGAACGAACACCTGGAAGAAGCCCGGATCGCGGCCTGGGAAACGGATTTGGCCGAGCTTATTGTGCAACTCGGGCACGACCGCCCGAGTCATATTCTGGTGCCCGCGATTCACCGTAATCGCAGCGAGGTGCGCGAGATTTTCCTGCGGGAAATGGGCCAGTACGGCACCCCCTGCCCGCCCGATGTGACCGATGAGCCGGCCGAGCTGGCCGCCGCGGCCCGCGTGCACCTGCGCGAAAAGTTCATGCGCACTAAGGTCGGGATTTCCGGAGCGAATTTCGCGATTGCGGAAACCGGTTCCCTGGTGGTGGTGGAATCCGAAGGCAATGGCCGCATGAACCTCACCCTGCCGGAAACCCTCATCTCCGTGGTGGGTATTGAGAAGATACTCCCCACGTTCCAGGATCTTGAGGTGTTCTTGCAGCTGCTGCCGCGTTCTTCCACCGGCGAGCGCATGGCTCCCTACGGGACCATTTGGACGGGCGCGCGCGAAGGTGACGGCCCGCGCGATGTTCATATCATTTTGCTGGATAACGGGCGTACCAAGGTGCTTTCTGACCCGATCGGGCGCGCGGCGCTGCGCTGTATTCGCTGCTCGGCCTGCCTGAATATTTGCCCCGTGTATGAGAAGGTGGGCGGGCACGCCTACGGTTCGGTCTACCCCGGGCCCATCGGCGCCATCCTCAACCCGCAGATTCGCGGCCTGGAATCGGTGGTGGATCGCTCCCTGCCCTTCGCTTCCACCCTGTGCGGGGCGTGCAATGAAGTGTGCCCGGTGAAAATTCCGATCTCGAATATCCTCGTGCACCTGCGCCGTAAAGCGGTGGATAAGAAACGCGCGGAGGCCGGGCTGCGCCCGCACGTGGAGCCGATCCTCATGGCCGGCGGCGGCTGGGTCATGGGCAAGGGCTGGCGCCTGGGCGCCGCGGCCCGGCTGGCGAGCGTGGGCGGGCGCGTCATGGGCCTGTTCATGCATCACATCGGGAATTGGCATATTCCCGGCGTGCATCGCTGGACGCGAGCCCGCGACGTCCCCATGCTGCCCAAGCGCAGCGCCCGCGCCACGTTCGCGCGGCGCAAGAAACGCGAAGCGCGGCAGCTCAAGCGCATGCAGAAGGAGTTGCAGAAAAAGTTGCAGGGTCAGCTCGGTTGCGATCCGAGTCTGATCGACGGCGCAGCCAATTCGCCAACTACCCCTCAGCAGTTACCGCAGCTGCCGCACGGGGCCGCGGGGCCGGTTTCGCCCGCGGCGGGGCAGAACGCGCCGGCGAATGCTCCACAACTGCCGCAGCTGCCGCCGAACCCGACCTGCGCACCTGATATTTTCGGCCGCCCGACCACTGAGGAGCTGTCATGACCTCGGCACGTGATGAGATTTTCGCGCGGATTCGCTCCGCGCTCGGCGATGTGCCCAGCCAGGATCCGGAAGAATCCGCGATCAGCTGGGAGTACAACCAGCCCACCGCCATCGAGGGCGACATCGTGGATTATTTCCTCGAGCTCGTGGCCGATTACAAGGCCGAGGTGGAGCGGGTCACCCCGGAAGCGGTCCCGGCGGCTATCGTCGCGCACCTGCACGCGATTGGCGCGCGTTCCGTAGTGCTTCCCGCGGGGCTGGATTCCGCGTGGCGCGCGGCTATTGCGGCGGATGGTTTCCAGATATACGACGACGATAACCTGAGCGCCCGCCAACTCAACGAGATTGACGCGGTGGTGACGGCCGCCGCTGTCGGGGTGGCCAATACCGGCACCTTCGCCATGGATCATCGCGCTGACCAGGGCCGGCGTGCGCTCACTCTGGTACCCGATGCGCATGTGTGCGTGCTGCGTGCCGACCAGGTGGTATCCAATACTCCCGAGGCGATGACTCGGCTCCAGGATTCGGTGCGTGATGGCCAGCCGATTACTTTCGTGGCCGGGCCGTCCGCTACGTCGGATATCGAGCTGAGCCGCGTGGAGGGCGTGCACGGCCCGCGCCAGCTGCACGTGCTGGTCGCCGGCTAAGCAGGCGGCACTGCCGCCAACACGGCGGCCGGGTGGCGGCGAGCGGTGCACCGCGCCGCCACCCCGCGAGTCGTTTGCGCTACGCCGCCATCAGTGCGGGGCCTATCAGTGGAGGTGCCTACCAGTGGAGGCGCCCATCAGCGTGACGCGGCCACCCGCACACCAGGGGCCCGGTCGGGATAACGATCCCGGCCGGGTCCTTTTCTTGCGCTTTGGGGTAATAGGCAAAATCGGTGCTATTGACGGCGTGTTGCCAGTTCGGACCCGTATATATTTTCCGAGGTGTACTGCGAATGTTGTACATGCGAAGTACAGCTCTGAAAACACATGGCACCTCCCCGGGTACGGATGTGGCCCCCGATGTCGAGCGCGAGCCCACACCTAACTATTTATCCTGCCCCACCGCCCGGCTGTCGTTTTATTTATCTTTCCAATCCGAATAACGCTATAGTTTTGCGCACATATCCGCCTGTATTCCCTTGTTCAATACCTTCCACCATCCAAAAGTACTAAACTGAATAAAAATAATATTGCTGAACCTTTACTAGATATTTCGACGCAGCATCGCAGCTGCTGAGGTCAAGGAGTAACTCATGCCGCGCCGCCTTTTACCCGGCCGAAATCCGCGCCCGCTCTCCACCCGCCAGCCGCGCTCCCGCGCGCTCCTGAGTTTCCTGGCGGTTCTCTTCCTTATTCTTGGCTCGCTGATATGGATCACTCCAGGGCCGGCCCGCGCCGCCGATGCCGGCGATACCAGCCCCACGGCAGATACCAACACTGCCAGCGATACCAGCCCCGCGGCCGATGCGGCGTCGTCGCCGCGCGCCGTCGTGCAATGTTCGCAAGATCCCAATGACTTGACCTGCCCCGAAGCCCTCCTCACCCAACGCATTCGCGAGGCCGGAACCACGCCCACCCGTATTATTTTGGGCGCCACCGATACGATGCTCACGCAAACCCTGAAGATTCCCGCCGGCGCGGATATCGAGCTGGTCAATGGCGCCCGCGCCCCGTGGGGCACCACCACGTCGGGACTCAACCGCGAGGACGGCTTCACCGGCGTGATGGTGCAGGTGCCGGCGGGCGCCGCGCTCACTTTCGATAATTACGACGGCGGCACTTTCCACCTGCTCAGCCGCGGCGAATGGGTCCCGGGCGGCGGCACCCTTCTGGATGTGCGCGGCAGCCTCACCATCAACGGCGGGGAATTCTCCGGGGTGCGCGGGGCGAAGCAGACCTACCAGGGCGCGATCACCGTCAGCGGGAAAGACGCCAGTTTCACCCTCAATGGCGGGAAAGTTACCGATAATCATCGTGAGCTAGGTAATCCCGGCGCCGTCCAGTACGGCGCGGCTAATATCGCGGTGACCGAGGGCGCCACCTTCGTGATGAACGGCGGGGAGGTCAGCAAGGGCAAAGCTCGCGTTATCGACTCTCAAGGTTACGGTGAAGTCGGCGGGATTGGCCTCTACAAAGGTGGGAACGTCACCATTAACGGCGGAACCATCACGGAAAATTCCGGTTTCGCGGGCGGGATGGTCGCATTCACGTGGCTGTGGTCCAAATCGGATGCCACCCCCGAAAACTCTGCTCGCACCCGCGGCTATATCACGGTCAATGGCGGCACCATTTCGCGTAACCGCGCCTCTTTCTCCGGCGGTGGCATTCTTGCTTTCGGCAACGCGGATATCACTATGAACGGTGGCACCATCGATTCCAATAACGCCCCCAACGGTGGCGGCGTGGGAACGTTCAACCTCTACACCTGGGGTGCTGATGGCACTTGGCAGGAAATCCCCGGCGACGGCATGAACTGGGGTTTCACCCGTGAACAATGGTCCGAGCTTTCTCCGGGCGGTTTCACCATGAACGGCG
Source organism: Actinotignum inguinis (assembly GCF_051265835.1). NCBI lineage: Bacteria > Bacillati > Actinomycetota > Actinomycetes > Actinomycetales > Actinomycetaceae > Actinotignum > Actinotignum inguinis. The sequence continues at coordinate 58,462 of NZ_JBOZDP010000010.1, forward strand.
GCACCATTTCGAATAATTCCAGCTGGCGCACCGGCGGCGGCGTGAACGTGGTGTCCAACAAGGTGCTACTCAACGGCGGCACGATCAGCGGCAATAGGGCAGGTCAGCAAGGCGGCGGTGTTTACGTTGCTACCGCCAATTACACGCTGCACCTCGCCGATACTCTGGTGACAGAAAACGCCGCTTCAGGAATTGGCGGCGGGATCTGGACCTGCCCCACCGGCAACGTGGAAGTCCACGTGGATAACGGCGCCGCTGTTTTCGACAATACAGCCAAGCGCTACGGCGCGGACCTCGCCCACGATAACCTCGGTTCGGTCAGCTCCGCACCAGTGTGGCTTTCGGATAGCATCATCGGCGGCGGCCTGGTGGATTACTACCAGGACAACGAAGGTGCCCGCTTCGATCCGGCGCAGCTGGGCCTGCCCCCGGACCAGCGGCCCTACCCACAGCTCGTCAAGGGGCGCCGTATTTCAAACGAGGGCTTCGCCGCCGTGGTTTCCGATCCCGCTAAGGACGCGGCCCGCGGCGCCGCGCGCCTGATCATTACGGGTAACGCCGCGCCGCGCGGTGCGGGTATCGGCACGAATGGCTCGGTTATTTTCGGCACGTGGGGTCGCGCGCAGGCAACGGTCACGAAACAGTGGTTCTATGAAACGACGACGACGCCAGCTGGCAGCGTGCCCAGTCCGGTACCGGCACGTCCTTCGGATATTGCCTCATCGAGCGTGCCGATGCGCCTGGTCTCCGATACGTCCGCTGAGCTCCTGAATCCGCAGGTGGTGCATGAATTCAGCGTGACGGCTGGCGAGGAGTGGACGAAGAGCTTCACCGATTTGCCCATCCGCAACGATGCCGGGGAGTTTTATGTTTACGCGGTGCAGGAGCTGGACGCGGCCGGTAAGGTCCTAAAAACCAAGGTGCTGGAGCCGTCGCAGCTGCTGGTGCAGCGTGGGGAAGAGTTGCCCGCGCGTCCGAAGTTGGCGGAAGGCATGGCCCCGCCCGAGGTGTGGTTCCTCGGGAAGGTGGCTAATGAGGTGCCCGTGCCGGTGGATATTACGGTCACGAAGCAGTGGGCCTACCGCGATTCGAGCGATCCGGTGCCGGGCGCGGCACAGCCCGAGCAGGTGGAATTCGAACTGCTGCGCGATACCAGCGCGGAGTTCACCCACCCCGAGGTGGTGCAGAGCTTCACCGTGACGAAGGCCGATAACTGGACGCGCACCCTCACCGGGCTGCCCCGCGCCAATGCGGAAGGCGTGGCCTACATGTACGGGCTACGTGAGAAGGGAGCTGGCGCGGGTGATGCTGGCGGTGCCGATGGCGCTGCCGCACCGAACGCAGGGGCGATTGTGCCGGTTCCGGCCGGGCCTGGCACACCTGGACAGCCCGGCACTCCCGAAGCTCCTGGCGCGGACGGCATTATTCATCGCGCGGTGACGGTGGTCAATACCCTGACCCCGCCCCCGCCTACTACGCCACCCACGGTGCCGCCGACGGAGCCTCCGACTCCTCCAACCACGCCGCCGTGCCCGCCCACAACTGAGCCGCCGGTACCGCCGACTACTCCCCCGGCGCCGCCAACGACGCCGCCGGCTCCCCCGACGACTCCACCTACAACGCCGCCGGTGCCGCCCACTCCGAGTGAGCCACCGACGCCGCCCACGGTTCCGCCGAGTACACCTCCGGTAACTCCGCCGGCTACACCGCCGACCGGCACACCTCCAGCTACGACTCCGCCGAGCACTCCTCCCGGAAATCCGCCGCGGATTGTGCGCACCGGCAGCGATGCCCGCACCGGAGCAGCCCTCGCGGGCTCAGCACTCCTCGCCGGCCTCGGAATTCTGGCCTGGCGCCGCATCCGCACAGACCGCTAGGCAAGCCCTGCGCCTAAGCCACGGGGGTGGTACATCGCACGCGATGTACCACCCCCGTCGTCGTTCTTCCAGATAGCCACCCAAGCCCGGCACACCCAAAGTGGTACCAGAACTACATTAACTAGATGATTTCCTGTCGTGGAGTACCACTTTGTTGGGTCACGACCGAGCCGGCTCAGTAGGTGGCAGTGTGGTTGTGAATCGTATCCTTAGGAATGGCCATAATAACTACGACACAACTACTCGGGTCTGTTTTCCACAAAAGATTCGAGGTGATCAAATATGACCGTGCCGTCAACCGTGATAACGATACGTGCCGATAGCGAATTACCGTTAAAGGGGTCTTTCTCGTCTTCGCCGAACTCGTCTCCATACCATGTTACTTCGATATCATCAGCAGTAAGCTCTCGGGGAGACATTACTTTGTAGCGGTGAGGTTCGTCAGGCTTAACATCCACTTTGGAGTACGTCAAGACATGAACATCATCCGCATCTTGCCATATAGAGACAGTGTCGTAAAAGGATTCAATGGAGCATATAAAATCTCCCGGAATAGGTTCTCCCGGCGAAAGTCGAAATGGACCTTCCTGGGTGGAGCACGAGGCAAGGAGACCGGCGAGGAACATAAAACCTGCGGCAATCAGCCTTCGTTTATATTGCTTCACCGCGGTCTCCTTACCCCTAGCATGTGACACTCAACTCGTTGGTATATTTTTACCCCACCGGCCCGAACGAGGAAATGCCATGAAGAGGATCGTGCTCCTTTTTATATCCGCGGGGGCCGGGGCGTAGGCCGCCGGATCCGGTATGTATTTTCCGAGATGTACTGCCGATGTCGTACATACGAAGTACAGCTCAGCAAACACATAGGGCCCCCGCAGGTGCTGGTGTTACTCCTGAGGTTCGACTTATGGATCCTCGGCTTACGGAACCCTTGGAAGGACCGGGGCTAAATGCGCGTTTTAGGAAGCAATTTTATGGGCGTATTTTTGGAAAGCGCCCTGCCGGGAAAGATGGAGATGTTCCCCGATCTGCTCCCATGTAAGACCGTCTTCGCGAGCTTTACGCACGGCCTCAAGTGAGGCTATTTGCGCTTGCTGAGTTGCTATGCGAGCTTTTTCCAGTGCAATAGCAGCCGTATTGGCCTCCATGGTATCGAAGTCGGCCAGCGTGCAGTTCTCAAACCAGTTCGCCATTTCTTCAATGCTCATTTGAGTAGAGTCCATGATTCCTCCTCGCCCTACGTTAACACTTGTTTACCCCAGGGGTCATGGATGGTTTAATCTAGCGGCCGCCACCGCGAAATTATGCTCGCTGGCCGGCGGCGTAGAGGCGCAGGGCGCGCTCGGCGGCGTTTTCCAGGTTCGCCGCGCCCTCCGCGAGCGCCTCATCAAGCGTGCAGGGCCGATCAACAATCGGCACCAGGCCAACGAAACCATGCTCGTACAGGTCCTCGACGCCTTCGCCGAGCTTCCCCGCGAAAGCAATAATCGGCACACCCGTATGCGCGCCCGCGCCAGCCGCCGCGGCGAGCCGCGCCACCCCGGAAAGCGTTTTACCCATGAGGGTTTGGCGATCCATGGCGCCCTCCCCGGTCAGGACCAGATCCGCGCCGGCCATCGCCTCGGCCAGCCCCACGGTTTCCATCACCAGATCCACCCCGGATTCCAGGCTGGCGCCCAGCAGCAAAAACGCGAAACCGAGGCCGCCGGCCGCCCCCGCGCCCGGCGTCTCCTGCACGTCCATCTTCCCGGCAACGGTCGCAAAATTACGCAGCACTCGGTCCAGGAATTCCACGTCCTCCGGCGAAGCGCCCTTCTGCGGCCCGTAAATCGCGGAAGCCCCGCGCTCGCCGAGCAGCGGATTATCCACATCACAGGCCACCCGGATGGTCACGCCAGCCAGGCGAGGATCCAGACCGCTGAAATCCGCCCGCGCCAGCCGCACCATTTCCGCCGGGGTGGTGCCCAGCTCGGTGGCGGCGTCGTCGTAAAAACGTGCGCCGAGTGCGGCGAGCATCCCGGCACCGCCGTCGTTCGTGGCGGAACCACCCAGGCCCACCAGAATTTCGGTGGCGCCCTCGTCAAGCGCCCGCGCAATAAGTTGCCCCACCCCGGTGCTATCCGAGCGGCGAATATCGCGTTCCTCGGGGCGCAGCTGATCCAAGCCCACCGCGGCGGCGCTTTCAAAAATGGCGCGCTCCCCCGCGAGCGCCAGCTCGGCCGTCACGGTAGCCCCGCGCACCCCGGCCACCGGAAGCGTAATCACGCGGGCGCCCAGCGCATCGGCAATGGCGCGGGCGAAACCTTCGCCGCCGTCCGCCATGGGAACCTCCACGCATTGCGCATCGGGAATAGCCCGCCGCGCCCCGGCCGCGAGCGCCGCGGCCGCCCGGGCCGCCGTCATGGATTCTTTGAAGCTATCGGGGCAGCACACAATTTTCATGGCAGAGCCTTTCACACTGGTATCTACGGTTTCGCCGTGCTGAGTCACGCTGATGCTAAAACTATCGAAAGCTACAGAAGCGCTCTCGAAACGCTATCGAAAAATACGCGGGGCACGCGAACGCGAGGAAATGGAGAAAACCCGCGCCCGCGCACCCCGCGCGATAGGAACACTGGTCGCTAGGAACTAGCGTATGCGGTCGCCGACTTAGCGCACCAGTGCTGGCTTCTTATTGTCGAACTTCCAGCCGGGGATGAGGTACTGCATGCCGATGGCGTCGTTGCGCGCCCCGCCGCCTTCCACCTTCTCCTTGTAGAGTTCGTGCGCCGCGAGGATCTGGTCCATATCGGGCTCGATGCCCAGGCCCGGGCGCTGCGGGATCGTGAGCTTGCCGTCCACGATCTTCAGCGGTTCCTTGGTGAGGCGCTCCACGCCTTCCTGCCAGATCCAGTGGGTATCCAGCGCGTTGTATTCGCCCGGGGCCGCCGCGCCGCAGTGGGCGATCTGGGCCAGGGAAATATCGAAGTGGTTATTGGAGTGGCAGCCCCAGGTCATGCCCATATCGTGGCAGAGCTGGGCCACGCGCACCGAGCCGCGCATCGTCCAGAAGTGCGGGTCGGCCAGCGGGATGTCCACGGATTGCAGGGTCAGCGAGTGGGTCATCTGGCGCCAGTCGGTATTAACCATATTGGTGGCGGTGGGCAGGCCGGTGGCCTTGCGGAACTCGTTGAGGATCTCGCGGCCGGAGAACCCATTTTCGGCACCGCAGGGATCCTCGGCGTAGGTGAGGATGCCGACCTTGTCCTTGCACAGCTCGATGGCTTCCTTGAGGGACCACGCGCCGTTGGGGTCAAGGGTGATGCGGGCCTCGGGGAAGCGTTTCTTGAGGGCCACAATCGCCTTCATTTCTTCGGCGCCTTCCAGCACGCCGCCCTTGAGCTTGAAGTCCTGGAATCCGTAGAGATCGTGGGTGGCTTCCGCGAATTTCACGATCGCTTCGGGGGTGAGGGCTTCTTCGTGGCGGATGCGGTACCATTCCACATCCGAATCCTTTTCGCGCAGGTAGGGCAGGTCCGTTTTATCCGGGTCGCCCACGTAGAAGAGGTAGCCGAGGGCCCGCACCTGGTCGCGCTGCTGGCCTTCGCCCAGGAGCGCGGCCACCGGCACGTTGAGGAACTGGCCGAAAAGATCCAGAGTGGCTGCTTCCAGCGCGGTGACGGCGTGGACGGTGGTGCGCAGATCGAAGGTTTGCAGGCCGCGCCCGCCGGCATCGCGATCCGCGAAGCGCTCGCCCACTTCGCGCAGGAAATTATTGTAATCGGCGAGGGAACGCCCCAGCACAATATCTTTGGCGTCCTCGATGGTGCGGGTAATTTTCTCACCGCCGGGGACTTCGCCGATACCAACGTTTCCGCTGGAATCTTCCATCACCACCACGTTACGGGTGAAGTAGGGGCCGTGCGCGCCCGAGAGGTTGAGTTCCATGCAGTCGTGGCCGGCAACCGGGTAAACATCGATTTTCTTAATTGTGGGAACTGACATCGTTGTCTTTCTTGTTTGGGCGCTGCGCGGATTGTGCGCGCGGCGCGGGTGGGTACGTGGGTGGTACGTGTAGTGCGGGTAATACGGGTAGTACGGGTAGTACGGGTAGTACGACGACGCCGCCAGCTGGCCGCCGGCCGGCCGGTCAGGGGAGGTTCCTTTCCGGCCGGGCCGGCGCGGTAGCCAGCCGCATCATGCCGGCCGCGCGGCTAGGAGTCACATTCCCGCGGCCAGCGGGGGCTTTACTCGGGCAGGCCCGGGTGCAGCTCGATATTCGCGAGCTTCTCGTAGAAGCGCACGAGGGAGGAGTGGTCCTCACCGGCATGGTCATCGCCCTCGAGTACCGACATCATCTCGCGCACCTGGGCGGTGAGCGGAAGCGCGGAATTGACCCCGTGGCCGGTGTCCATCACGTTATTGAGGTCCTTGATATGCAGGTTGATGCGGAAGCCCGGCTTGAAATTGCGGGCCAGCATCATGGGAACCTTGGCGTCCATCACCGTGGAGCCAGCCAGCCCGCCGCGGATGGCGCGGTACACGGCTTCCGGATCCACCCCGGCCTTCTGGGCCATGGTGAAGGCTTCGGCGCAGGCGGCAATATTGATCGCCACGATGGCCTGGTTGGCCAGCTTGGCAATATTGCCGGCCCCGATGGGCCCCACGTAGGTAACATCCCCGGCCATCACGCCGAGCACGTCCTTGACCTCGTTGAAGAGTTCTTCTTCACCGCCGACCATCACGGACATGGTGCCGTCGATGGCCTTCGGTTCGCCGCCGGAGACCGGGGCGTCCAGCATCCGCACGCCGGCCTTTTCCAGGCCCGCGGCCACTTCGCGCGAGGCGAGGGGCGCGATGGAGGACATATCAACGTAGATGAGCCCTTCGCGAGCGCCTTCGATAATGCCGCCTTCGCCCAGGGCCACCGCCTTGACGTGGGGGGAATTCGGAAGCATGGTGATGACCAGGTCGGCCTTCTCCGCCGCTTCCTTACCATTGGCAACGGCGGTCGCTCCGGCTTCCACCACCTCGGCAACAGCTTCGGCATTGTGGTCGTTCACGAAGAGTTCGTGGCCGGCCTTGAGGAGGTTCTTCGCCATGGGCTTGCCCATAATGCCAAGACCGATAAATCCGATCTTCATGGAGTTTTTCCTTCCTTTTTGTATGATCGTCAGGTTGGTGTTTCCAACGGGCGGAGCGTGTCACGTGGGGTGGGGCGCTCCGTTTTTATGCGCCGTTCTATGCGCCGTTTTCTTTGCACACCGTTCCTCGCGGGGGTGGGGCGACGCCGCAGCTGCGCCGTCGTACCCCCTATTTCTCCAGCGTTAAGCCGGAACCACGAGGCTCAGCAGCAGGCAGGCGCCCAGGCCGAGCACGGAGAGCAGGGAGGTGTAGGTGGTGCGGACCTTGATGGTTTCCGCCACCGAGAGCCCGAGGAATTCCTTGAACATCCAGAACCCGGGGTCGTTCACGTGCGAGGCCATAATGGAACCGCACGCGGTTGCCAGGGTCATGATTTCGGGGCTCACCCCGCCGCCGGCGATCATCGGCACCGCGATACCGGCCGCGGCCACCACGGCCACCGAAGCCGAACCGAGCGCCACGCGCATAAGCGCGGCAATAAGCCAGGCGATAATAATCGGGGAGAGGCTGAGGTTTTCGGTAATGGAGAGAATGTAATCGGAGATGCCGCCGTTCTTGAGCACGGCCGCGAAGGCACCGCCACCGCCGATAATGAATACAATCATCGCGATGGACTTCACCGAAGCCGCGCAGGACGCCATGATCTTATCCATTGCCACCTTGCGGACCAGGCCGAAGTAGGCCACCGCCACCAGCAGGGAGATCATGAGGGCGAACCAGTCGTGGCCGATGAAGGCCATCACCTTGGTGACCGCGTGTTCGTGGCCCAGGGTCACCTCGAGGATGGCGTGCCCGCCGATGAGGATAACCGGGAGGGCGGTGATGCACAGCGAGGCCCAGAAGCCCGGCATTTCTTCGTCGGTCCATTCCTTTTCGTTGACCAGGCCGGCCGGCGGGCGGGCGGTCACGGACTTGACGAAGGGCAGGCGCGGCCACATGATCGCGACCACGGCGCCCAGCGGAATGGCGAAAATAAGGCCGTAGAGCATGGTCAGGCCGATGGAGGCGTCGTACATATTCGCCACGGCCGAGGGGCCCGGGTGGGGCGGAAGGAAGGAGTGCATCGTGGACAGCGCGATCGCCATGGGCATCGCCAGCCACATAACCGGGATCTTGTAGGCCCGGCACACGGCGAAGACGATGGGGATGATGATGACGAAAGCGGTCTCGTAGAAGAGCACAACGCCCACGAGGAAGGACACGATAACAATCGCGAGCTGGGAATGCTTGATTCCGAACTTGTTAATCATGGTGGTGGCGAGGCGGTTCGCCGCGCCCATATCCGCCATGAAAACGCCGAGCATGGCGCCGAAGCCGAGGAGCAGCACGAGTTTACCGGTCTGCCCGCCCACGCCCGATTGGATGACGTCAAGGAGTCCCTTGACCTTCTCACCCTTATCATCGACGGTTGCCAGGAGAGGCATACCCTGCGCCATGCCCACCACGACCGAGACGATGACGAGGGCAATAAAGCCATTCATCTTCAGCACGATCATGAGGAACAGGAGAAGAGCAATGCCAAGTGCGAGGATTACTAGTGGCATGGTTTTTCCTTAGTTTCCAATCTCATCACTGAGAGAGCCGGATGCGGCGCTGCGGTAGCCGCGCGGCGAGGCGTGCTACAGGCACAGCTACGCCGCAGGCACCGGCAGAACCGCGCGGCATGTTGAGCCGCGAGCGGCTTAGATATTGGTGACCGCTTCGACGGCCTGTTCGAGCGCCGGGCGGAATTCGGGGGCAAGTTCGCGGGCCGGTGCGAAGCAGTAGCCCGCTTCCACACCCGCCATGCGCAGGCCTTCCTTGAGGACCACCGGGAAGGTGGCCACGTCCACGAGGTTGCGCAGCGGCGAAAGCGCATTTTGCAATTCGAGGGCGCGTTCGCGGTTGCCGGCGCGGTATTCGTTGTAAATGCTGGAAACGAGCTTGGGCGCAATATTCGCGGTGGAGGCGATGGCGCCGGCAGCTCCCAGGCACAGGGCCGGGTAGATGAGGGTATCGCGCCCCATAATCACATCGAAGTCATCGGGGAGTTCGCGGATATAGTCCCCGGTCAGGGTGAGGTTCCCGGCGGAATCCTTGATGCCGATGATATTGGGGACGTCCACCAGTTCGAGCATGGTCTTCAGGGCCACCGGGACCTGGGTGCGGCCCGGATTGGAGTACACCAGGATGGGCAGATCGGTTTCCGCCGCGATGTTCTTGTAGTGTTCGACCAGTTCGGACTGGGTGGGGGTCATGAAGTAGGGGGTGAGGACCGAAAGAGCGGATACCCCGCCCACTTCCTGGACCATATGCGCGGTTTTAATGCAATCGCGCGTGGTAATTTCCGAGGCGCCGGCGTAGACCGGGACCCGGCCATTGGCCTGCTCCACGGCAATTTCAACAACGCGGCGCTTTTGGGCATTATCGAGGCCGTAGATTTCGCCGGAGCTGCCGAGCACGAAAATACCGTGCACGCCGTTGGTAATCGTGTAGTCAATGACGTCGCGCAGACCCTGCTCCAGCAAGTTTCCTTCGCGATCTAAGGGAGTGACGAGAGCGGGAATCACGCCTTCTGCATGGAACTCCATAGTTCTCCTTGGTTGCGGCTTCAGTTTCGACTTCAGCAACGAAGTTCGAAACTATGTGGACAGTCAGCTACGTATGTAGACACTAGTATTAAAACGCGATAGCGGTACTACAGGCTGGGACTAACGTCTGAGGTATGCGGAGCGACACAGGTCTGCGGCGGCGCAGTTCCGGGGAACTTGTTGCGCTGTCCTTTACTATGGAACCTAGGAAAATGGAAGAAATCATCGTGGTACCGTGGCATCTCTGAGGTACCCCACAGCGCGTGGCGTCTCACCGCTCGCCGTGGTACCGCGGCTACGAAGGTGTTGGATTCGTTTGAGAGCTACAAGCACAACTAGTGGCGGTGTTCGCCCCGTAAAATCTGCCTCGCGCACGGTTGACCTGCTCGAATTCCTCGGCAGGCGCATTGCCGACCCGCCGCGCCTGGCGGAAATCTGCACGGAGTTAGATGCGCCACGCTCCTCCACCTACGCGCTGCTGCGCACCCTCATCGACGCCGAATGGGTGCAGGCTACCTCCACGGATCGCTATATGCTGGGCATTCGCGCGCTCACCGTGGGCACGGCCTATATTGATGCGGATCCCTACGTGCGGATCGTGCGCCCGATTCTGGTGGACCTGGCGAAGGAGCACGGGGAAACCTTCCATATGGGCCGCTTCGATAATGCGGAAATCGTGTATCTGCTTACTCAGCAATCTGATCGGTCCACCCGCACTTATTCGCGCGTGGGGCGCCGCCTGCCCGCCGCGGCCACCGGGCTGGGCAAGGCCGTGCTGGCCCACCGCCCCGAGGACATTCCGGAGGAGTTGGTGGAGCTGACCGCGCGGACGATTACTTCACCCACGCAACTGCGCAAGAACCTCAAGGAAACCGCCGCGCGCGGGTACGCCATTGATAACGAGGAAAATACCCCCGGACTGCACTGCGTGGCATTTTCCCTCCCCTACGAAAGCCCGGTGCGCGACGCTATTTCTTGCTCGGTTCCTAGCGCGCGCTGGAGTGCGGAGCGCGAAGCGGAGCTCGCGGCCGCCATGCGCACGGCCGTCAATCGGATTCTCGATTCCGCGCCGATTGCGTAGCGGGGGTTCCGCGGCGCGGGCGCTGCGCCGATTGGGTAGCGCCGATTTAGCGGCGCGATAGTGTTGCGGCGCGCGTTAGCGTAGCGCGCGCCGCCGCGCGTTTTTAACGACGCCGCCGCCAGCTGACTTTCTCCCTATTAGCCGCGAAAGCGCGCCGTCTGGGGACTTATGTCACATTTGCCCGGGTCTACATGTGTAGATACTTGTACTGCCGGTAAATATGATGACGTCGTGTGTATACCACTGCACGGGCGTCTTTCCGGCATATCTCAGGCATACCCCAAGGCAAAGGAGCATATTGTGAGCCGGGATACCATCGCACACGTGAAGCTTTCCCACGTTATTTTGCCACTGAACAACCCGATTTCTGACGCGAAGGTGTTCACCGGGCGGCAAAAGCCCATGACGGAGGTGAATTTCCTTTTCTGCGAGATCGAAACAACCGACGGCCATTCCGGAGTTGGTTTTTCGTATTCGAAGCGAGCGGGTGGACCGGCCCAATTCGCCCACGCTTCCGAGGTTGCCGATAACCTCATCGGCGAAGATCCGAACGATATTGACCGGCTGCGCGTGAAGCTGCTGTGGGCCGGGGCTTCGGTGGGGCGTAGCGGGGTGGCGGTGCAAGCCATTGCCGCCATTGATGTGGCCCTGTGGGATTTGAAGGCAAAGCGGGCCGGGCTGCCACTATCCAAGCTTATTGGCGCCCACCGGGATTCCATCCGTACCTACAACACCTCCGGCGGCTTCCTTTCCTCGCCGCTGGAAGAAGTGATTGAGAATGCGCTGGCGTCCAAAGAGAAGGGTATTGGTGGCATCAAGATCAAGGTGGGCCACCCGGATCACCAGGTGGATTACACCCGCGTCAAGGCGGTGCGCGAGGCGCTGGGCGATGACTTCCCGCTCATGGTGGACGCGAATCAGCAGTGGGATCGCCCCACCGCAAACCGCATGTGCGAGTGGCTGGAAGAATTCAATCTGGTGTGGATTGAGGAACCGCTGGATGCCTACGATTACGAAGGCCATGCGGAGCTCGCGCGGCGTTTCATCACCCCGATTGCTACCGGTGAGATGCTCGCTTCGGTGGCCGAGCACGTCAAGCTCATCGAGAATCACTCCTGCGATTTCATTCAGCCGGACGCTCCGCGCGTGGGCGGCGTTTCGGAATTCCTCAAGCTGACGAAGCTGGCCGAGCATGCCGGCCTGCAGCTCGCCCCGCATTTCGCCATGGAGATCCATTCCCATCTGGCGGCCACCTATTCCCTGGAGCCGTGGGTGGAGCACTTCACCTGGCTCGATCCGCTCTTCAATGAGCACATGGAAATCAAGGACGGCCGCATGATTGTTTCTGACCGGCCCGGCCTCGGCGTGACACTTTCCGATCAGCTACGCGCCTGGGCGGTTAATACCTTCGAAGTCGGTAAGCGGCCCTAACGGGAACGCACCCCTCAACCGTTCGGCAACTGCGAGCCGCATCGAGATGAACAACAGTTCATCTCGCAGTCGAACCTAGAGAAAACTGGGGCGTGATTGACGGCTATACGCTGACAATCACGCCCCAAGGGTACTAATTTTCGCTTCCTATAGCGAGGTTTTCCCTCCGATATTTATAGCCGACCGCATAGCCCACTACGAGGATAACGACGGCGAATCGCGTCCATGACGAATTCTGTATTACGAGCAGTGCTATTGCACTTGCCATATAGAATCCCGCGTGGAGGATTTCCGTGAGACCTTCCCGCCGCCGCCAAGAAAAACTCCACAGCGTTACAGGAACCAGAAGAACGGCCTCAAGAATAACCGGGATGTCAGTCCATCCCCCCTGCTCAAGATTGGCAGCGAGGGCTACCAGGATTCCGCCCCACACCCCCTCTGGGAATAGACGCCACCACATCGTTCCCCTCCTTATTTCACGGAGCTTCAATTCTTGCCACATTCGGAGTTCCGTCATCAGCGACGCAACTTGTCGAAATTCTTGCGGAGAAGCATATCTCATATTAGATACATTATTAACATACACGTCAGTGCAGTATTTGAGCAATGGGGGGTGCGGACGGTTTCCTAGAGATTTTTAAGGAGATCGTTCAATGAATAAGAAACCGGGAGTTGCGAACGGGATC
>NZ_JBOZDP010000011.1:0-63441 GCF_051265835.1 Actinotignum inguinis
GCCACCCGAAACATGCCTTGCCAGGGCCGCGGCCACCCGAGCCACGCAGTGCCAGGGCCGCGCCGGTCACGCGCCGCGGCTAGATGCCTAACCGTTTAACTGTAGCCCGCCCATCCTGAGCAAACAGGAAAAGATACCCGGAAAATACTCAGGCAAGCAGCGTACACTTACGCCAGCGGCTCAGACCGGTGCGGGGAACCGGAGCCACACGTCCCGCTTCGCCCACCGCCGCGTCTTGCTGGCCTGCGGAGACCCCGGAGGCATCACCGATTACGTGGGGAGCACCATGACCCGTCTTTGTCACGCCACTAGCGAACGCCACCGCGGTAGTGATTCCCCTGCGCCTCGCGGTGCGACTCGCGGTGAGAAGAAAAACGGCGCATCGAAGGCCGGGGCGGCACAGCCCGCGGTAGCGCGGTCCAGCGCACGCAGCGCCCGGCGGCGCCTGCCCGCATCGGCGCTACCGAAGCCGGTATTGCGCGGCTGGCAGCACGCCATTATTGCCCCGCTCGCACTGGCGAATATGATCGTCCAGATTGTTTTTGCCCCCAACGCAGCACTCACCATCGGAGTCATTGTGTTCGGGCTGAGCGCCGTGGTGCTCTTCGGGCATTCCGCGGTGTATCACCTGGGATCCTGGGGGCCGAAAGTCCACGCGATTCTGCGCCGCCTGGATCACTCGAATATTTTCTTGCTCATTGCCGGAACCTACACCCCGCTCTCCCTCGCCCTGCTGCCGGGCAGCACCGCCGCCCTAGTGCTCGCCATTGTGTGGGGCGGGGCGCTCGGCGGGATCGCGCTTTCCAATTTCTGGCCGGCCGCCCCGCGCTGGCTGTATGTTCCCCTCTATATTGCTCTCGGCTGGGTGGCGATCTGGTTCCTCCCGGATATGTGGGAGGCCGGCGGCCCGGGCATCGTTTGGCTCATTATTGCCGGCGGAATCTGCTACACGGTAGGCGCGCTCGCCTACGCTTTCCGCTGGCCCAATCCGTGGCCGCGTACCTGGGGATTCCACGAATTCTTCCATTCGGGAACAGTCGCCGGCTACGCCTGCCATGCGGTGGCGGTCTGGCTCACTCTCTTCGCCGTCGCCTAGTGAGCGCGCGCCGCACACGGTCAGCTCAGAGCTCAACGCGCTGAGCGCTCCTCAACCTGCGTGCCTAGCGAGCCCGGTTGGCCGATCCCGCGGCCCGGAGGGCCGCGGCGGCGTCGTACCCCTCCTTTAGACTGATACCCAGCACCACACGAAAACGGCAATGCACAGGAGCGAAGATGAGCAAAAAGAACACGGAGGCGCGCGAGCACGCAGGAACCTGGACCACAGCGCCCGGGATTGCGCTGCACGTTCGGGACGGTTTTCAGATAGCGCCCGTTGCTACCGGTTCCACGCCGGGCTGGCACGGGGATAAAAAGGCTGGGAAAGCCGCCATGAAAGAGCGTGGGAAGCTCCTGGCTGAGCTGCAAGAACGTCTCTATGCCGAAGCGCGCCAGGGAGGCGAGCGGCGGGTGCTGCTCGTGGTGCAGGGTATGGACACGGCCGGGAAGGGCGGGATTTGCCGGCATGTGCTCGGGATGGTTGATCCGCAGGGCGTACATCTGCGCTCTTTCGGGGTGCCCACCGCGGAGGAACTCTCCCACGATTTTCTGTGGCGGATCCGGCGCGCGCTGCCGCCGGCCGGCATGATCGGGGTTTTTGACCGCTCGCATTACGAAGATGTGCTGGTTGGAAAGGTCGATGAGCTCGCCACGCCCGCGGAAATTGAAGCGCGCTACGAAAAAATCAATGAGTTCGAGCGGGAGCTGGTGGACGCGGGCTATACGCTCGTCAAGGTCGCCCTGCTTATCGGCTACGAGGAGCAGGGGCTGCGGCTGCTGCGCCGGCTGGCGCGCCGAGATAAGCACTGGAAGTATTCGCCCTCCGATGTGGAGGCGCGTGCCCAGTGGCCTGCCTATATGGATGCCTACCAGGCCATGTTCGAGCGCACCTCCACGGAGTACGCGCCGTGGTATGCGGTACCGGCGGATCGCAAATGGTTCGCGCGGCTCGCGGTGACCGAGCTCCTTGCCCAGGCGCTCGCCCGGCTGGCCCCGCGCTGGCCGGAGGTCCGTTGGGATCCGCGCGCCCAGGCCGAGCAGGTGCTGGCCACCATGCCGCGGCACACCGCGCAACTCTCCGCGGACGAACTGCGCCAGGAAGCGGAGGAAGTTGCCGCCGAATCTGAGGACTACCGAAACGGCGTGGAAATGCTCATCACCCGGGATTCCCGCAAGGATGCCGGGGAGCGGGTCGGGAACGGGCAGTAAATAGCGGTTGCGGGCTCAGGCCTGGTTGCGCGGGGTGGTTAACGGTACCGCGCCGCCGCCTGCTCTTCGCTTTCCAGCCCGGGCACCCGCGCGAATAGATCCGTCTCCCCCTCCGCGGGCGCCGGGCCCACGGTGGAAGCCGCTAGGTAGAAGTCCTCATGCGGCCACACCTGCGCCTCCAGGTCCCGCGGCGCCGCGAAGAACAGCCCGTTCGGGTCAATTTGGGAGGCGTGCGCGCGCATGGCCGCGTCGCGCTGCGGGAAATATGCGACGACGCCGACCCGCGTGCTTGCGGCATGCTGCGGGCGCGGGAATTGCGCGGCCTCTTTCAGCCACTCGGTAAAAGGGCTGGTGCGGCCGGCGGCAAGAATCGCTTCGTGCAAGGTGGTGAGCCGGGTGAAAGAAAGATTGGCGTCGTAATACAGCTTGGAAACCTGCCAGGGCTCGCCCAGCTCCGGCCAGCACGGCTCCCCCGCCAGCCGCACCGCCGCGAGGGTGGCGGTATGGGTGCGCAGGTGATCGGGATGCGGGTAGCCACCGTTTTCGTCATAGGTGGTCACCACCTGGGGGCGGAACTCGCGGATCTGAGCCACGAGGGCGCGGTGTACATCCGCGTCCGCGGCCCGGGCGAAACTATCGGCGGGGAGCTCCGCATCCGGGTAGCCCTCGGGCAGCCCGGAATCCACGAAGCCGAGGAAAACGTGCTCAACGCCGAGGATGCGGGCAGCGGCGGCCATTTCTTCCCGGCGTAGCTGTGCCATGGTGCGCCCGGCCAGAGCTGCGTCGTCGAATAAAGGATTGAGGATATCCCCGCGTTCGCCGCCCGTGCAGGTGACCACCCGTACCCGGCCGAGGCGCGCGTATTTCGCCATGGTTGCCGCGCCTTTCGACGATTCGTCATCCGGGTGGGCGTGGACGCAGAGGAGGCGGCGTTCGTCCATCATCCTTCTCCTTCCGCAGCTGGCGCTGGCGCTTATCGCGCTACTCTACCAAGGCAGCCCGCGCGCTGCCCCGCGGTGGTAGCGGAGTGGAACGCGAGCCTCCCGCCAGCAGAAAATCCAGGGGAATGTTACATCGCCCGGAAGGCTGGTATGCTTAGCCGGAGAAACATGCCTGTCAGGGCATGAATTTTTTTATCCGAGTGGGGCGTCCCACCCGCGCCCAGCGCTCGGGCCCCCGCAACCGCATCGCCGCACGAAGGCGTGCCGAGCTGCGCCGCGCGAGCGCGGGCTCATGACAGAATGACCAACCGGGCAGGTGCGCGGAGCACCCGCCCGCCGTGACGAGAAAGAGAAGAGATGTCTGAAAACACCAAGGGGGCCTGGCTCTCCCCCGAAACGTACGAGCACCTCAAGGCCGAACTCAACGACATGATTACCGTGCAGCGCGCGGAGATCGCCAAGAAGATCGAAGCGGCACGCTCGGAGGGCGACCTGCGGGAGAACGGCGGCTACCAAGCGGCTCGCGAAGAGCAGTCGAAGCTGGAGGGGCGGATCGTGGAGCTGACCGCGCTGCTGGAAAACGCCCACGTATCCGAGCCGCCCTCGGGTGATGAGGTGGCTTCCGGCACGGTTGTGACGGCCACGATTGGCGGCATGGAAGAAACCTTCCTCCTCGGTTCGCGCGAAGCCGCGGATATTGTGGGAATGGAAGTGTATCCGGAAAGCGCGCCGCTCGGGCAGGCCATCCTGGGCCTGAAGAAGGGGGAGAAAACCACCTTCAAGAACCGCCTGGGCCGCCCCGTCAAGGTGGAAATCCTCGATATCAAGCCCTACGAAGGCTAGGAAGCTAGCGCGCCAGAGCGCTAGGGCGCGACCAGAGAGCTAAGGAGCTGATCGTGAATCTGTCTGCTACCCCCGTACTGCCGGGCCGGCCCGATCCGATTAATCCGAATCCGGCGCCGCATGTTGTTCTGGGCACGCCCGTCCTTGCCGAACCCGGCCCGGGCGAGGAGCTTATCTACCTGGCCTCGGGATGTTTTTGGGGCGCGGAAAAGCTGGCCTGGGAGGCGGGCGCGCTGAGCACCGCAGTCGGCTATATGGGCGGCACCACACCGAATCCCACCTACGCGGAGGTGTGCACGGGCCGCACCGGGCACGCGGAAACGGTGCGGGTGGTATTTGACCCGCGCGAGCTTCCGCTGGAAAAGTTGCTTCAGCTTTTCTTCGAGTCCCATGACCCCACCTCGCTGAACCGGCAGGGAAACGACGTGGGCACCCAGTATCGCAGCGCTATTTTTACGACGACGGACACCCAGGAGCGCACCGCCCGGGCCATGATTGCCGGCTATGAAGATGTGCTTCGCCAGGCCGGGCGCGGCGCCATTGTGACGGAGGTGGTGCCGGCGCTGGCCGCCGGGCCTTTCTACCTGGCCGAAGAAGAACACCAGGGGTATCTCCATAAGGTGCCCAACGGCTACCAGTGCCATGCGCGCACCGGGATCGCCTGCCCGCTCCCGGGCGCGGGCCCGCTCGGCTAGCAGCCCCGCCATCGCCGGAGACCACGAAGGCCGGGACGGAAAAAATCCGTCCCGGCCTTCGTTATAGCCATCAGCCTTGGTTACGCAGCACTGCCAGTTCCCCGGCGCGAATCCTGCCCGCGGTACTGGCTAGTTCCGCGATTCTTTTAGTTCCGAGAGGACGCGGCCAGGTAGGCCACGATGCGCAGCACTTCGAGGTAGATCCACAGCACCGTCATGACGATGCCGAAAGCTGCCGTCCACGCGAATTCCTTCGGGGCGTGGCGTTCCACCGCGAGCTTGGCGGTTTCCAGATCGGAGATGAGCACGTAACCGGCCACCGCGATCATGACCAGCCCGAGGATGATCCCCAGGTGGAAGCCACCCACCGTAATATTGCGCAGCGAATTGGTCACGCCGGTCAGCATCAGAATGAGATTGACGAAGCCGAAGATAATGTAGGCGATCATAATGGTGAGGACCACCCGCCGGCCCTTGGCCGTGGTGCGGACCTTCCCGGACATGTGGAGGAATACCGCCACACCCACCACAATCGCGGTACCCAGAATCGCCTGGAAGGCCACCCCCGGGTAGAGAGTGTCAAAAGCATTGGTGATCGCCCCGAGGGCCACACCCTGGAAGAGGGAGTAGGCAATGGAGATACCCGGGCCGACCATCGGGCGCCAGGCCCCGAACATACCCACCGCGAAAGCGATGAGGGAAGCCGGGATCGCGAGCATCATCGCCGAATCCAGCGGCACGAAGAGCATGGTGGCCGCGCCGGCAACAATGGAGACCGCCAGCAGAATCGCGGTTTTCACCATGGCATCGTCATAGGTCATGGTGGCGGTTGCCGGAGCCCCGAAAGCACCGGGCTGGCCGGAGCCGCCCGCGTACTGGTCATAGCCCTGCTGCGGATACGCCTGGCCAGAGCCCTGCTGATCGAAGCCGTACTGGCTGTACCAGCCGGGCTGCTCCGTACCGTAACCGCTCGGCTGTTCATAAACACCCGGGCCGGCCTGGTAACCCTGGCGCGGTTCCGTTGCAATATTGCCACCGCGGAACTGCTGGTTCGGTGTGGCAGCACCCTTGCGGAAATACGGGTTGTTACTCATCACGGGATTCGACAAAATACCCTCCTGTATTGTGGTGGACCGCCGGATAGGCGGCCCGCCTACTGTCAGACGCGACCATCGTCCGGTTAGCATCCAGGTCATGTACAAACTTGGTTATAACTCGTCCAATATCGTCTCCAGGGTTATTCTCAAGCCCCTGCCTGAATTTTTCCTGAAAGACTTCTCGGTTTTCCTCCATCAGTACCCCCGGACGGACTCGAACCGACACTGAACCGATTTTAAGTCGGGTGCCTCTGCCAATTGGGCTACGGGGGCTGAACATGCGAGCCCAACGGGCGCGTATGAACATCCCCAGAATACTACCTTGTCGCGCCACCCTGTAGAGTAGGAGGGATCCTAAGCGCGTCGCTTCACCGGCTTTACCTGCGTCGAGGGCCGCCCGCCGGTAGCTGCGCCGTCGTACCACCAAAACCTGGGCAGATAGAATCGAGAGGGAATGACACAGCGCGAGAACCGCGACACCACCGCGCACGAATCCACCACCGCCGAAAGCGCCGAAACTCCGGAAACCACCGCGCAAACCGGGCAGCGCAAGCTCCGCACGGGGCTGCGGCGGGTGGGGAAACTCGCCGCGCCGGTCACGCGTTACAGCCAGGCGCTGCGCAATGAATCTTTCGCGGGGCTGGTCCTGGTTATTTCCGCGCTCGTGGCGCTCATCTGGGCAAATTCCCCGGGCCGCGATACCTATTTCGCGCTGGCCGCCACAAAAATCGGCCCGGAAAGCTTGGGGCTCCACCTCGATTTGGCGCACTGGGCCGCGGATTTCGTGCTCGCGCTTTTCTTCTTCGTGGTCGGCATGGAACTCAAGCAGGAATTCACCATCGGCTCCCTCAACGACCCGCGCAAAGCGGCCCTGCCGGTGCTGGCCGCGCTCACCGGCATGCTCGGCCCCATCGGGGTGTATTGCGCCACCCAGGCGATTTCCGGCGCGCATATTTATGACGGCTGGGCCATTCCGGTGGCCACCGATATTGCTTTCGCGCTCGGCGTGCTGGCGCTGGTGGGTAAAGGGCTGCCGAAAGCCGCCGGTATTTTCCTCATGACGCTCGCGGTGGCCGACGACCTGGGCGGAATTATCGTCATCGCGATTTTCTTCTCCGACGGCGTGAATTTCCTCTTCCTAGGCGGCGGCCTGCTGGTGGCGGCGCTTTTCGGCCTACTGTGCTGGAAGGGTTGGAACCGCTGGTGGCTGCTGTGGCCGCTGGCGTTGGTGTGCTGGTACTGCTTCTTCCGCGCCGGCGTGCACGCCACGATTTCCGCGGTGGTCCTCGGTTTCATGATCCCCACCTCCACCACCGACGCGGACGATACCCCGCTCACGGAACGCTATAGCGAACGGCTGATTTTCTGGTCGGCCGGGATTGCGCTGCCGATTTTCGCGTTCTTCGCCGCGGGCGTGAATATTACCGAGGCCGGCGGGATCACCGCGCTGCTCGCCGACCCGGTCGCTATCGGCATCTACCTGGGCCTCCCGCTAGGCAAATGCATCGGAATTTTCTGCGGCACCTGGCTTTTCGTGAAAGTCTTCCGCCTCAAATTGGGCGAGGGCCTGCACCTGGGCGATATTTTCCCCATGTCGATCCTGGCCGGCATCGGCTTCACGGTCTCGCTGCTTATCGCGCAGCTCTCCTTCGCGCCCACCGACCCGCACGAAGCCCACGCGCGCGTGGGCGTACTCCTCGGCACGTTACTTTCTGTGATTCTCGGGGCGCTCGCTACCCGGATACGGGTGCGGCATCACCGCGCTTCCGGTACCTTGCACGACGACGACGCCCGCGGCAGCGCGGACCCGGCCGCCTAAACGGCCGGCCGGGCGGGAGGCTGGGGTTCCCGAGCGGCCCAGAGGGCCAGGCCGTCAAGGATATCGTGTTCCGAGGTGGTGATGGTGGCGAGCGGGCGGCCCGCGGCGGCGCGGCGCTGGGCGATGCGGCGTACCACTTCTTGCCAGACCAGCGCCCCGGCTCCGATCACGGGGGCACGCCCCGGGTGCATAAAGCCGAGCGCGGCGCGTTCTTCCAGGGTGGCGTGGATAAACCAGTCGGTGACTTTCTCGATATCGGCCAGCGGCATCGCGGTGCCGTGCACGGCCGCCGAATCGTAGGTATCGAGCCCGAGCCAGGTGGCGGTTACCGAGGTGACGGTACCGGCCACCCCGACCACCTCTTCGGCCTGCCCGAGGGGAACGTGCTTTTCTGCTTCGTCCAAGGCCGCGCGGATATCGGCGCGGGCGCTTTCTAGTTCGGCCGGGGTGGGCGGATCGTGGCGCAGGTGGCGTTCGCGCATCCGCACCGAGCCAATATCCATGGAGTGGCTGGCGATCACGCTGCCGTCCGCACGCCCGAGCACGAGTTCGGTGGAGCCACCGCCCAGGTCAATGAGGAGCACCGGGGAGGCCGGCGAACTCAGCGCCGAAATTGCGCCGGAGAAAGAGGTCTGGGCTTCTTGGGTGCCGGTGAGCACCTGGGGGCGCACCCCGATCCGGGCCACGACCCCATCGAGGAAGTCCGCCCGGTTGGAGGCATCGCGGGTGGCGGAGGTGGCAGCGAAACGAATGGAGGTCACTCCCGCTTCCCGGCACAGGCGCGCGTATATATCAACCTGGTTGAGGGTACGCTCAAGAGCTTCGGGGGCGAAGTGCCCGGTGGCATCCACGCCCTGGCCCAGGTACACAATTTCCATCTGGCGGGTGATATCGCTCAGGGAACTGCCGTCTTTTCCGGGAACGTCGGCGATGAGGAGGCGGATGGAATTGGTGCCGCAATCGATGCCGGCAACCCGCTGCGCAGGCGTGGTAGGCGCGGTAGGCGTGGCGGGTGCATCCTCGCAGTGGCAGGTGGTGCCATCCCAACCGACGAGGTCAAGGGCACGATCCCCCAGCGGGCATACTCCCCGCCCCGCGCTCAGCGCGTAGCCGGCCAGCGCGTGCAGGCATTTGACCCGCTCGGGCATGCCCCCGGCGGATACCCCGGCAATTTCCGGGACCTCGCCGAGCAGGGAACGGCGCGCTATATAGGATTCATGGGCGGCCTGGTGGGCGGCCCGCAGTGCGGCGTCGTCGGATAAAGCAGCGGTCATGGTGGCCATTTCCCCGCGCGCTTCCAGGCGAGAAATCTCTTTGACCAGGTAGGGCAGGCACAGGTAGAAGAGGGTCGGGAAGGGTTCGCCGTGGCCGAGGCGCGGCAGGGTGATGGTGACCGCGGGGCGGCCGCAGGCGCAGCGTGCCCCGATGCCGACGAGGCCGCGCGGGACGCGCCCGAGCTGGGCGGCTACCTCGGCGCGGTCGGTGGGGCGCAGCGGGGTGGCGTTCGCGGCGATGCGGGTGAGAAGCTCGGGGGTGACGTCGCGCTCGGTGAGGACATCGGTCATGCTTATTCTCCTTCGGGGGCGGGCGCGGTATCTTGGGCAGGCGCGGGTTCTTCTGCGGGCGGTTCGGCGGGTTGTTCTGTCGGGGCGGGAGCCGAGCCGTCCGCCGGTGTTTCACCTTCCGGCTGCGTGGCACCTTCCGGTTGCGGCGTGGGCGGCGTGTACATCGGGGCTTCGTCCGGGTTATCGATCTGCCCGTCCACGGAATTACCCGCGATGGTGATGGAATCCCAGCCGGTAATGTACCACGGGGTATTCGCGCGGCGTTCCCGATTGACGGTGGCCACGCGTTCTTCCAGCTGCTCCTGGGCGGTGCCCTCATTCGGATCCGCGCCCACGAAGAGCCGCTGGCCGGGAACAACGTAACCGAGCCGCACCCGAGCCTGGGCCCGCACGTAATCCGGGTCGTTCCACAGGGCTTTTTCCACTTCGAGTTCACGGGTGTGCTGCTGCACGCTTTCCAGCTCCGCGCGCACCGCCCGCAATTCGTGCTGCTGTTCTGAGAAACGCGAAACCGTGGGCGTCACAATAATAATGGCGAGGATCGCGAAAAGCGCGATAGCCACCGCACGCAGGCTCACGGTGTGCTGGCGCTGACCGGATTCCACTTTTATGGCGCGGCGCTGGCCTTTTCGCCCGGCTTTGTTCCCCCGCGAACCGCCCTGCCCGGAATAGCTGGTTTTATCCGAGCGGTTAATGGTGGCTTGGCGCTGATTGCCGCCCTGCCACGGCTTCCCTCCGGTGCGGGGCTTGGCTCCGGGCCGCGGGGCAGCCCCCGGGCGTGATGACGTTTCACTGCGGTAAGCAGCCCCGGCGCGAGCCGGAGAGCTGGCTGAACGAGGAGCTGAGTGAGGTGATCGAGCTGAGTGAGGTGATCGAGCTGTGCGGGCTGAAGGCGCCTGCACATCGCCGCCCGCTCCCCTACCGGGTCGCTTCGGTTTCCGACTACCTGTTTTACCGTGCGGCATAAGGTCGGATGCTTTTCGCGGGGTACCACTTGAGCGGGGGTTTGCCCCGGCGTCCCGGGGATTCAGCGCCGCATCCCTGCGGTTCAGCGCCGCATCCCTGCGGTTCAGCGCCGCGTCCCGGGGATTCAGCGCAGCATCACGACGGCTCGCCTGATTTCCTTGGTTCGCTTCAAATCCTTGATTCCCCTGAACTCCGCGCGCGGAGATGCGGCGGTTGCGCTCGGGGCGCGAGGGGGGACGGCGAACACTCATGGCTACCAGTCTAGGCGCCTAGCATTACCGCCCGCGAATAGGGCGCGCCCCCGCCAAGCTCACACAATGCATCCGGGTGATCAAGTCCCTCACAGGATGCAACCTCACGACATCAAAACAATTTCTTAACGTAGCTGCCGTTGCACTTTGATTTCGACAAGCCTCAGCGACCAGCCCGCGAGAATCTCACGAGCCTCACAAACCTCAATAGTCACACCAGCACCTGGGGAGGGGACATGTGTTGTCCGCGCTGTAGTGCAGATGTCGTACATGCGAAGTACACCTCGGAAAAGCACCCCGCCTCCCGCCGGGGCGGTGAACCGGCGGGAGCCAAAGTGCGCATTTCGAACCGTGACCCCCGTCAAGTGCGCGTTAGAGACAGGAAATCGCCCCAAAACGGTGCTCTTAAGCGCACTTCATTTCGGGACCGCCGGGGCTAACCCGCTGACACCCGCTGACACCCGCTGCTACCCAACAAAGTGGTACTCCACGACAGCGGAACGAACAGAGTGGTACTGCACGACAGAAAATCGGGTGTTGGCTGTAGCTCCAGTACCACTTTGTGAGCCGGCCCGATGAGAGGCGGTTAGTCCTGCCGAGGGCTCACAAAAAGCAACCCCTTGACATCGCGGCTCACAAAAAGCAACTGGCCGCACACCCGCCCCATAACAAAGCGCCGCCCCTTCCCCGAAGAGAAGGAGCGGCGCTCAGTGCTATATATGCAAGCCAGCAGCGCTACGGGCAGACCAGCAGCCCTATCAGCAAGCAGCGCGCTATAAGCGAACCGGAAAACCGGCCTCCCGGCTACTCGCCACCGGCTACCTGATTACCCAGCTAGCCAGCCCGGAGCTTCCAGAACCTTAGGCCTTGAAGCGCGGGAAAGCAGCGCGACCGGCGTAGACTGCGTCTTCACCGAGTTCGTCTTCGATGCGCAGCAGCTGGTTGTACTTGTTGATGCGCTCGCCACGGGCCGGAGCACCGGTCTTGAGCTGGCCGGAGTTGGTGGCCACAGCGAGATCCGCAATCGTGGTGTCCTCGGTTTCGCCGGAGCGGTGCGAGGTCATCGTGCGGAAGCCGTTGCGGTGCGCGAGCTCCACGGCTTCGAGGGTTTCGGTCAGCGAACCGATCTGGTTCACCTTCACCAGGAGCGCGTTCGCGGCCTTGGTTTCGATGCCCTTCTGGAGGCGGGTGGGGTTGGTGACGAAGAGGTCGTCGCCAACGATCTGGACGCGGTCACCGATTTCGGAGGTGAGCTTCTTCCAGGCATCCCATTCGTCTTCCGAGAGCGGATCCTCGATGGACACGAGCGGGTACTTCTCCACGAGCTCTTCGTAGTAGGCGATCATTTCGTCCGAGGACTTGGTGCCGCCCTCAAACTTGTAAACACCGTTCTCGAAGAATTCGGTGGCGGCAACGTCCAGGGCGAGGCCGAAGTCCTTGCCCGGGGTGTAGCCGGCGCGCTCGATAGCTTCGACGATGAGGTCCAGAGCTTCGGCGTTGGAATCCAGGTTGGGGGCGAAGCCGCCCTCATCGCCCAGGCCGGTGGCCAGGCCGCGTTCCTTGAGAACGCTCTTGAGGGTGTGGTACACCTCAGCACCCCAGCGCAGCGCTTCCTTGAAGGTTTCGGCGCCGATCGGGGCGATCATGAATTCCTGAATATCAACGTTGGAATCGGCGTGCGAGCCACCGTTGAGGATGTTCATCATGGGAACGGGCAGGATGTGGGCGTTCGGGCCGCCAATGTAGTGGTAGAGCGGCAGGCCGGCCGATTCGGCGGCGGCGTGCGCCACGGCGAGGGACACACCCAGGATGGCGTTCGCGCCGAGCTTGCCCTTGTTATCCGTGCCGTCCAGGTCAATGAGCAGCGCGTCAAGAGCGCGCTGATCGTTGGCGTCCATGCCAATGATTTCCGGAGCGATGATTTCGTTCACCGCTTCCACTGCCTGCTCGACACCCTTACCGAGGTAACGACCCTTATCACCGTCACGCTTTTCCACGGCTTCAAAGGCGCCGGTGGACGCGCCGGAGGGAACCGATGCGCGCTTGTAGGTGCCATCATCCAGGACAACTTCAACCTCAACGGTGGGGTTGCCACGGGAGTCGAGAATTTCGCGGGCGTTAACTGCCTCAATGAATGCCACAGGTACTCCTTCATATAGACCGTGCCACATAGTTGTGGCTACCTGCGCGGAATATCCGCTGTTTCTATTGTCTCTCAAAACACCCGCGCGCGTCATGCTCAGGCCGTGATTAACTCGGCGTTTTCGCCCTGAGCCGCGAAGATTTTCGCCCACTCGGGACTTTGGCACCGCGCGCGAACCGCCCGGGTGCTAACTAGCTCACGAACACGTGGGGAGAGTTTAGTGCGCCGCGGTTTCTTCCGCTGCGCCGTTAGGTACGACGACGCCGCCCGCCCCGCTTTCTTCCTCTTTCACCACCGCGGTCAGCACGGGGTGAGCCAGGAAAGCGATGAGCGCGGCAACCCCGGCCAACTGCAGGGTAAAGATATCCATGAGCACCTTGACTACGAAGGCCAGGCCAACCTTGACCGGATCTGCGGTGCCATCGAGAAGATCAGTGAGCGGTTCCATGGCGGATGGTCCCGCAATCTGGAGGAAAATCGCGATGACCAGCAGCGCCCCCGCAACGCCGTACGTGCGCCGCGCGAAATTCTTGAGAAGATTCGGACTCACGTTCATCGTCATAACAACTCCTTTGTTGTGCTTTCTATCATCCTAGAGCAAAAAAATGAAACGTCACTAGTTTTTCAAAAAAGCGGGCCCGGCACGCGCTGGTATATCGCACGTGCCGGGCCCGCCCGAGCATCAGCTCAGTTAATGGCCGCGTTTAGGCAGCACGACGACGCCGCACCGCGAGCGCCCCACCGGCGAGCAAGGCACCGGAAAGGAGCGCCAAGGAAGCGGCGTCCGCACCGGTATTCGGGAGCTTCTTCGCCGACTTCTTCACCACGGCCTTGCCGGGCTTAGCAGGAGTGGACGGTTTGGCGGATCCTGCCGGGGCCGGGTCCGCGGGAGCCGGCGCAGTGGGCTGCGCGGGCGCAGTGGGCTGCGCGGGCGCAGTAGGTTGCGCGGGCGCAGTCGGATCCGCGGGCTGAGCCGGAGCGGTCGGCTGCGCAGGCTGCGTCGGTTCGGCCGGTTGGGTCGGGGCCGGGTCGGCCGGCGTGCATTCCTTAAGGGCGGAAACCTTCTGCACGATGCCGCGCACGGTTGCCTCGTGCTCGGCACGAATCGAGGTCAGCACGCCTTCGTCCACAACCGGCTTGAGCTTCTCGAGTGCCGCAGCGGTAGCTGCCTTGATATCGGCTTCGGCCTGGGTACGCGCGGCTTGCGGAGCGCAATCCAGCGCGGCCAGCGCCTTGAGCTGAGCGGCCTGTTCGGCTTCAATAGCTGCTTTTGCTTCACTCAGCTTGGTAGCCCAAGCATCAAGGAGCGGAAGCACATGGGAGAAGGTATCGGCAGCGTAATTATCCGGGGCAGCATCGAAAAGCTGCTGGGCCGCATTGCGTACCACCGGGTTCTGCAAGCCCGCGATGAGAGCAGCGGTATCAGCCTTGGCCTTGAGGGAGCCGGCCTTGCGGACCAGGTCACGCACCCGATCCGAGCTCTGCCCGTAGGTGGTTTTCACGCCGTTGAATTCTTTTTCACCGGAGATAATCCAGCGCAGCTGTTCCAGGCGAGCATAATCGGCATCCCCAAGCGGGGTAATGGTGGCGGGATCAATATCCTTCCACCACGTCTTACCGGTCAGTTTCTCAGCTTCGGGGCGGTACGCAGTAGCTTCACGCAGGTAAGCAACGTCCTTCTTGAGCTGGGCGAGGGTCTCCGCATCAATATAGGAAACATCCCCGTTGAGCACCGCGTCACCGGCGATAATCATCTTTTCGTAGGCTTCGAGGTTCTGCAGCACAATAATGCCGTTGAGGCACTGGTTGAATTCCTTGCTCTTGCCCTGCTTGGCGAGGTCGATGCAGGAACGAATCTTCTGGACGACTTCGCTCTTGTTTCCGGCCGCGGACTTCTGGAATTCTTCGTTGACCCGGCGATCCATTTCCGCAACGGTCTTGGCCGTCTTGGTTACTTCAACAATGGCCTTGTCCAGGTCGGATACCCCGTTGGAGTAGGCATTCACATAGGCTTGCGCAGCCGCAACGAAGCGCTGATCCACATAGGCCTTGGAATAGTGAGAGGCCTGATTCTGCAGCGCACTGACCATCCAGGCATCGGCCTGCTCGGCCGGGGTAGCCCCCAGGGCTTCGTTAATCTTGCCCGCGGCGTAGTCGGCGGTGCTGGTATCAGCAGCGGCGGCATCTGCCGGCGTGCCCGCATCGGCAGCACCCGCAGCTCCGGCACCCGAAGAGGCATCTGAAGCAACCGGCGCGGTGGCTCCGTTCGGGCTCGTCGAATCCGCGAAAGCCGCGCCCACGCCGCCCAGCATCACCGTGCAGGCGGTCGCGGCAGCCACGACACCTCTGAGTACTTTCTTCATATTCTTCCTTACGCTAAGAGCAGCCACTCCACAGGGCCACCACCATCGGTGCCGTTGCGTCATCCCATATCTTGGATTTAGGCGCCCTTAACGAACATAAACACACGAGCACGCCAGCTTTCCACGCGGGTACCCGCAGCTCAGCCCATCTATTCCACCGCCACAACGTACGATTTAATTTATCAAATCACGACAGGATTGATAAAGGTACTTCAAACTAGAATCTAGCCCACCGAGGAAATAAATACCGCAGTAATGAGATGGGACACCCACTCAAGCAGGTCATCACCTTCCATGGGCGCACCGCTCCCGAGGCGCGCGGAGGTCTGCGCCACCCCGAGCGATACCGGGCGCACACTACCCGCCCCGGCGCGCGCGCTTCCCCCGGCGACGCCCCCGCCGCTCCCCGCGGCGAGCGCGGGCGGGACAGGCACCATGAGGACTCGAACCGCGGGCTTGAGCATCGCCCCCGGATACAGGCGCTTGAGGCGCGCCTGCCGCGAATCGGGCAGCGCCACCGGCGCGAAACGCACATTGCGCCCCATCTGGGTAATTTCCTCCAGCCCAGCACTGCGCGCCAGGTCACGCAGCTGCGCGATCCGGAAGAGCCGCGCGGCCACCTCGGGAATATCCCCGTAGCGGTCGCGCAATTCCGCGCGAATTTCCTCGCGCTGGGCCTCCCCGCGCGATGCCGCCAACTTGGTGTAAATTTCCAGCCGCAACCGTTCGGAAGGCACGTAATCCTCGGGTAGGTAGGCTTCCACCGGCAGCTCGATGCGCACATCGCTGCTGGCGTCGTCGTCGCCCGAAATCTCCCCGCGCATTTTCGCGACCGCTTCGGAGACCATGCGCACGTACAAATCGAAACCGACGCCCTCGATGTGGCCGGATTGTTCGCCGCCGAGCATATTGCCGGCCCCGCGGATTTCGAGGTCCTTCATGGCGACCTGGGTGCCGGCCCCGAGGTCGGTATTCGCGGCGATGGTGCGCAGGCGTTCCAGGGACGTTTCCGTGAGCGCGTGGTCCGGGTCGTAAAGGAAATACGCGTAGGCGCGTTCGCGCCCGCGGCCCACGCGCCCGCGCAGCTGGTGGAGCTGGGAAAGCCCGAGCTTATCGGCATTATCCACAATGAGCGTATTCGCATTGGAAATATCGAGGCCCGTTTCCACGATGGTGGTGCAGATGAGGACGTCGATCTCGTGGTTCCAGAAATTCTGAATAACATTTTCCAGATCGCGTTCGCTCATTTTTCCGTGGGCGACGGCGATGCGCGCCTCGGGCACCAGCTCGCCGAGCTGCGCGGCCACCCGGCCCATATCCCCCACCCGGTTATGCACGTAAAAAACCTGGCCGTCGCGCAGCAACTCGCGGCGAATCGCGGCGCTGATCTGGCGATTTTCCCGCGCACCCACGTAGGTGAGAATCGGGTGGCGCTCCTCGGGCGGAGTGGCCAGCGTGGACATTTCCCGCACCCCCGTCACCGCCATTTCCAGCGTGCGCGGAATCGGGGTGGCCGACATCGAGAGCACGTCGATATTCGGGTACATCTGCTTGAGGGTCTCTTTATGTTCGACGCCGAAACGCTGCTCCTCGTCAATCACCACCAGGCCGAGGGCTTTGAAACGCACATTTCCCGTGAGCAGGCGGTGGGTACCGATCACCACATCGATACTGCCGTCGGCCAGCCCGGCGATGACCTCCTCCGATTCGCGCGCGCTCTGGAAACGAGAGAGTGCCGCCACCCGCACCGGGAAGCCGGCATAGCGTTCCTCGAAAGTCTCGCGATGCTGCTCCACCAGCAGGGTAGTCGGCACCAGAACCGCCACCTGGCGGCCATCCTGCACCGCCTTGAAAGCCGCCCGCACCGCGATCTCCGTTTTGCCGTAGCCCACATCCCCAGAAATAAGGCGATCCATGGGAACCGGCTTTTCCATATCGGCTTTCACTTCGTCGATAGTATGCAGCTGATCGGGGGTTTCCACGTAGGCGAAAGCGTCCTCGAGCTCGCGCTGCCAGGGAGTATCCGGCGAAAATGCGATACCCGGGGTGGCCATGCGCTGCGCATAGAGGCGAATAAGCTCGGAAGCAATTTTGCGGGTGGCAGCCCGGGCCTTCGACTTGGTTTTCTCCCAATCGGCCCCGCCCATTTTATTGAGGCTCGGGGATTCCCCACCCGAATACTTCGAGACCTGGTCAAGCTGATCGGTGGGCACCCAGAGCTGATCGGGTGGCCCGCCGCGCCGCGACGGCGCATACTCGAGCACAATATATTCGCGCTGCCCGCCTTTACCGCCAATCGCGCGCTTTTCCATCCGCACGAAACGGCCCACCCCGTGGCGGTCATGCACCACAAAATCTCCGGGAGTCAGCGAAAGCGGATCAACGGCATTCTTGCGGCGCCGCTTGGGCAGCGCGCGCATATCCCGAGTGGAAGAACCGCCCCGCCCGGTCAGGTCCGCACCCGCGTACACCCCGAGCTGCTGGCCTTCCATAACGAACCCCTCGGCGATGGGCGCGGCCACCACGTAAACCACCCCGGGTTCGAAATGCGCGGGGAGCTCCGCTACCGCGCTGGCCGGAACACCCAGCTCACCGAGCTGTTCGGCGTAGCGGCGCGCCAAGCCCGGCCCGTCCACCACCAGCGCCTGGCGCACCCTGCGCCGTGCCTGCTCCCCGATAGCGGCGAGAGCCTCATCAACTTTCCCGAGGAATTTGCGCGGTTCGCGCGCAGCGACAGCGGCGCCGGCGTCGTCGTTCTTGGTGGTGCCCCCGGCGGACGCGACGTTTTCGGCGACGGCGCTGCCGGACGGAGCGTTCCCGGACAATGCGTTGCCGGAAAAGCCGCCGAGCGTCCACCAGGCCTGGCCGCGTTTCAGCGCTTCCGCCCGGGTGGCCGCGACGGTCGCGAAACTCGCCGCATTGGCCTGCACCGGAGGCGTGCCGCCGGCCGCCGCCGCGCTCCAGGCCGCCGCCAGGAATTCCTCCGTGGTGGCGATGAGCGATTCGGCGCGCTGGTCCACGCGCTCCGGCTCGATAATGAGGAGGCGGGCGGTGGCGGGAAGCACGTCCACGACGGCGTCCATGCCGTCCACGAGCACCGGCGTGAGGGATTCCATGCCTTCCGGGGCGATGCCGGCGGCGATTTTGTCGAGCATATCGGTGGCGCCGGGCAGTTCGCTGATGAGCGAGCGGGCGCGGGTGCGCACCGATTCGGTGAGGAGAATTTCGCGGCAGGGCGGGGCGTAGAGTTCTTCGCGTTCCTCCATGGAACGCTGGTCGCCCACGGAGAAGGTGCGGATTTCGTCCACGGTATCGCCGAAGAATTCCACGCGGATCGGGTGGCGTTCCGTGGGCGGGAAAACGTCCAGAATGCCGCCGCGCACCGCGAATTGGCCGCGGCGTTCCACCATATCAACCCGGGTGTAAGCAGCGTTCACCAGCGCATTTTCCACCTCCTCCATGGGGGCGTCCTCGTTGAGGCGGATGCGCACCGGCGCCAGATCGCCCAGACCGCGGGTAATGGGCTGGAGCAGGGCGCGCACCGGCATAATAAGCAGACGCAGCGGCGCGAATTCCTCCGGATGGGCCAGGCGGCGCAGAGTGAGGAGGCGGCGAGCCACCGTATCCGAACGCGGGGACAGGCGCTCGTGCGGGAGCGTTTCCCAGGAGGGGAACACCGCGATCTGCTCCGCCGGAAGGTAGGCGCGCATCGCGCCCTCAAGGATTTCAGCCTCCCGCCCAGAGGCGGTGATGGCCACGTGGAGGGGGGTGGTGGTTTCTGGCCTGTTCGTGGTTTCTGGTGCGGCGGCCGTGCCGGTTTGCCGAGCCGCGCTTTCCGAGGCATTCGCGCGCGCGAGGTACGCCAGGGCCGGCGGCACCACCCCGCGCGGCATCGGAATATCCAGGCGGGTGGCGGTCGAGGCGGCAGCGCTGCTCAGGGCGGGATCGGCGCCGATGAGCGGCAGCAAGGATTCTAATTGCACGGGACGCTCGTTTCCTTCCTCGTCCTTCTGGGGTTTCGGTTCTCGCTCGGTGCGGCGCAGCACAGGGCGGGCGCGGTGCCGGCGATTTAGCGCAGCGCGGGCGGTTCGGCACAGCGCAGCGCGGGCGGTTCGGCACAGCGGTGACGCAGCACCGCAGCTCCGCGCCGTATGCCGCGGCACCGCAGCTCCACACCGCGGCCGGCTAATGCTTCGTATGCAAGCGCATCGTGGCGCTCACCAGCCCGTTGCGCAGCACATCCTCCACGGCGTCCGCGGCCTGCGCGATAAGCACATCAAGCTCCTTGCGCTCCGTCGAGCTAAAGGGCCGCAGCACAAAATCGGAAGGGTCCTGGCGCCCGGGCGGCCGGCCGATACCGAAGCGCAGCCGAATATAATCCTTCGAGCCCGTGGACTGCGAAATCGACTTGAGCCCGTTATGCCCGCCTTCGCCCCCGCCGCGCTTGAGGCGCAGGGTCCCGAAGGGGAGATCAAGCTCATCGTGAACCACAATAAGATTCTCCACCGGGCAGTCGTAATAGCGCAGCAGCGCGCTGACCGGCCCGCCCGACGTATTCATATAGCACTGGCACGTGGCAAGAATGACCTGCTCACCGGCCTGCCCGGGCGCCACCCCGACCCGCGCGGAAAGTTGATTCGTCTGGGTGGCGCCGTGCGAGCGCAACTGCCCCCCGCAACGCGCGGCGAGCTCCGCCACCACCATATGCCCACAATTGTGGCGAGTTCCGGCATAGGTAGCACCGGGATTGCCTAATCCAACAACAGCGTACATGCGTTCCTCCTGTGCATATTCAACCGTACCCGCTTGCCCGGGATTGTTCCGCCCCTGCGTACTTCGTATTTTTTACGACGACGCCGACACGGCACGCGGCCGCGGACATTGCGTCCGCGGCCGCGTGAGAGTCACTCGTGGCGAGTGAGGTACATCGCCGAATTACTCGCCGGCACCTTCGGAAGCTGCCGCTTCTTCGGCTGCTTCTTCTGCCTGAGCTTCGGCCATGGCAGCGTCGGCTTCTTCCAGAGCCTTATCCACCTGGGGCTCCATGACCAGGGACACGATTTCTTCGCCATCGACCAGGGCTTCCACATCCTCGGGAAGCTTGAGGTCGGCCACGGTCACGCGGGCGCCATCTTCGAGGCCTTCCACATTGACCTCGATGGATTCCGGAATATCGATCGCCGGGGCGGAGACCAGGATATTGAGGAGTTCCAGGGTGTTGATAAGGCCGGGAGCCGGTTCGCCCACAACGACCACCGGAATTTCAACCTCGACCTTTTCGTCGCGCTTGACGCGCAGGAAGTCCACATGCTCGATGGAGCGGGAGAGCGGGTTACGCTGAATGTCCTTGACCAGCGCGAGGGTAAGTTCACCGTCGATGGTGAGGCTGACCAGGGCATTCGGATTGCCCTTGACCGCGAGGAACAGATCGTGAGCATCCAGGTGCACGTGCACCGGCTCGATTCCGTGCCCGTAAAGCACGGCGGGAACGCGCCCATCGCGGCGCAGGCGGCGAGCCGCGCCCTTGCCAAATTCATCACGGGTTTCGGCAGTCAGCTTCGCAGCATCAATAGCCATGATTCTCCTTCGTTAGATTAGCGGTCACCCACATCGCGGGCTGACCTCGATATTGTCCATATAAACACCCGCGCCGCGTACGCCGCGCCGGGTGGTGGCCTCGTTAAAGCAGGCCACCCGAAGGAGCGCCTGCCGCGTCGATAACGGAAGAGTCCGCGAGCGCGAATCCCGATTCCCAGCTCCCCTGCCCCGCAGGCTTACCAGAATCGCCATCCCGTAGACCGGGCGATTCCCCAATTCAACGACCGGGTGATTCCGCGCTTCGAGCTCCCTCCCTCGCCGAAGCAACGCCGTCAATTTTAGGGCGACGGCGGCAAAAAACAAAGTTTTTTGCCGCTCCTCACACACCCGCACCCTTCCTGCCCCACCAACGCCTCACCGCCAGAATCCGCCCCGCCAGCTGGCGCCGTCGTCGTACCACCCCTCGCCCACACGCAAAACGTGCATTTTGAACCTTAAGGCCCACAGAATGTACATCCTGGAAATTAAAACGCCGAAAAACTGTCACCTACGTACATTTTGTTTTGGCGCACCTGCGGAGGCACGCTAGCGGCACCTTCCAGCGATTCCCAGTCAACTTTCACTTGTGGATAACCGCTTGTTCCTGTGGATAGAGGCTTGCCCAAATGGCCGCGAGGCTCGATACTCGCCCCATGAGCAAACGACTACGAGATCTTCCACCGCATCCTCCCATCTTTAGCCTCCCGCAGCTCGATAAGCTTGGGCTACCTCGGTCCTTCACCCGACATCGGTGTTTTGAGCGGCTAGCACCCGGAATTTATCGGGATTCCAAACGTGACATAACGGAAGTCGACGTGCTTCTTGCTCTCCTTCATAAATTTCCTACAAGCGTGGTAACAGGGATCTCCGCAATGCGCCTTTGGGGATTGCCACTGCCACCTCGTCTAGTGACATGGGACAGCTCTAAACCCGTAGCCCTCTCATCCCCTTCAAAAAACTACCCACATGCACACCCCCTCATCCGCTGGGATCGCACGCAGTTGCTGGACAGCGACATCGAAACGATCCGCACGCCCGGCGGGAACCTGCGCATCGCCTCCCGGCCCCGCGCTGTGCTGGCGAGCGTGCCGGACCTATCTTTTTACCAGCTCATCGCGGCAATTGACGCGCTCCTGCGCATTCCTCGCCGGCGCTTCGAGGGGAGGTCGGCACCCTATGCCACCCGCGAGGGACTGGAGGCTTTCCTGGCCGAACACCCGAGCTGGAATTTTGTGGCGCACTTCCGCGCGGCGCTGGCCTGGGCGCGGGTGGGCGCGGATTCGCCAATGGAAACCCTGCTGCGACTCCTTATCGTCATGGCGGGATTCCCGGAACCGCGCCTCAACCAGATGCTTCTCGCCCCGGACGGCTGCCCGCTCGGCCAACCCGATATGCTTTTCGAGGAGCAGCGCATCATTGTGGAGTACGACGGCGCACCTCACCGAGACGCCTCCCAGCAGGTCAAGGATCGCCAGCGGCGCGAGCTCCGCACCAGCTACGGCTGGATCGAACTTCAGGTTTTCCACCCGGATCTCCACCTCCCTCGGCGGCTCGCCCGCATGATGTTCAACCCGGGCAGACCCGCGCTTCCGCGTATTTCGAGCCGCGAAGTTCCCGCAACCGCTCGCCTGGCCGAGGCATTCCGCCAGCGCGGGTGGCGGATAAAGAACTGAGCCGGTGGCGGATAAAGGACTGAACCGGTGGCGGCTGAAGAACTAAGGGCCAGCCGTGCCGCCCTACCCCAACGCCCGCAGCAACAGCCAGATCGCGAGCGCCGTCCCGAAGATGCCGACCAGCCAGCGCACCACGCCACCGGGGAGGAAGCGCTGGAGGTGCGGGCCGACCATACCGCCCAGCAGCCCGCCGAGCATCATGGTCAGCGCCGCCGCGTAATCCACTTCCCCGGACCAGATGAAGAACAGTAGCGCGGTGAGATTGGCGCAGCCCAGCACCGGGGATTTGAGCAGCAGTGCCTCGTGGGTGGTCATCGGGGTGAGGATCGCGGCGATGCCAAGATAAACAACCGCCGAGGCCGCCCCAAAATAACCTCCGTACACGCCCAGCACACCCACTAGCACCAGGAAGGTAGGAACCGGGACATTCGCGTGGATGCCGCGTCGCTCCAGGTAGGGGCCGACCAGGGTGGAGAGGGTGGCGATGAGGACCAGCCAGGGCACCACGAACTCGAACACTTTCGGGTCGAAAGCCAGCAGCAGCACCGCGCCGATAGCTCCGCCCACCGCGCTGATAAACATCTGCGGCCACAACGGATAGGCCTGCACCGCCCGCATGGAGCGCCAGCCGGTCAGCACCGAGCCCAGGCTGCTCCCGAAATTATTGATCGCATTCGTCACATTGGCGGTAATCGGCGGGAATCCGAGGGCCAGCAGCGCCGGGTAGGTAACCAGCGAAGCCACCCCGGTCAGGTACCCCACAATGCCGCCCACCAACCCGGTAGCGAAGACAAGTACGGACAGCGCCCAGCTCGATGTGACCACCACGTGCGTTTTTAGTACGCGCCGTCAAATAGCGAGGTCACCGAGCCATCCTCGAAGACTTCGTCGATGGCGCGCGCCAGGGTGGGGGCAATGGAAAGCACCGTCAAGCCCTTGAAACGCTTCTCATCGGGAATCGGAACGGTGTCGGTCACCACGAGTTCACGAATCGGCGCATTGGAGAGCCGCTCGACCGCTTCCCCGGAAAGCAGCGCGTGGGTGGCCGCCACAATAACGTCCTTCGCACCGGCATCCTTGACCACGCGAATCGCCCCGACCAGCGTGCCGGCGGTATCGATCATGTCATCAACAATAATGGCGGTCTTACCGGCCACATCGCCAACCACCCGGTTGGCCTTCGCGGTATTGGCCTTCTCAATATTGCGAGTCTTGTGCACGAAAGCCAGCGGAATTCCGCCCAGGCGCGAGGACCACTGCTCGGCCACCTTAATACGGCCGGCATCGGGTGAGACCATAACGGCGTCGTCGCCGGTAATAATGGAGCGGACGTATTCGACCAGCGTAGGCATCGCCCACAGGTGGTCCACCGGCCCGTCGAAGAAACCCTGGCTCTGCGCGGCGT
The DNA here is from genome assembly GCF_051265835.1 of Actinotignum inguinis. Taxonomy (NCBI): domain Bacteria; kingdom Bacillati; phylum Actinomycetota; class Actinomycetes; order Actinomycetales; family Actinomycetaceae; genus Actinotignum; species Actinotignum inguinis. The sequence continues at coordinate 23,643 of NZ_JBOZDP010000011.1, forward strand.
GCAGATCCACGCTCATAATGCGGTTTGCGCCGGCCGTCTTGAGCAGATCGGCCACCAGCCGCGCCGAAATCGGTTCGCGGCCCTTGTGCTTCTTATCCTGGCGAGCGTAGGGGTAGTACGGCGCCACCACGGTGATGCGCTTGGCGGAGGCACGCTTGGCGGCATCCACCATGAGGAGCGTCTCCATCAGCCATTTATTAATGGGGCTGCTGAAAGCCTGCATAATAAAAACATCCGCCCCACGGATCGACTCCTCATAGCGGATGTAAATTTCTGAATTTGCGAAATCGTAGATGGTGGTGGGCAGCATGCTGATATGCAGGCAGCGCGCAACCTCCTCCGCCAACTCCGGATAGGCGCGGCCCGTGGCTAGGACCAGCCGCTTATCGTTCGATACCCGCATTCCCGTGCTCATTGTGCTCCCCCGATGTGTTTCGCCTGCTTGGGTTTTTCGACGTTGTCAGCTTATGTGATCGCGGCGCTACCCGCTACCCGGTAAACGGTGTTTACCGCCGGAACAGTGTTTACCCGCCGCAGCGGTGCTGGGCGGCTTCCCCGAGCGCAATCGCGTGCCGGGCGCATTTACCGGCCGGAATGAGGCAATCGTGCAGGTGCACATGCCGCGCCCGCGCGCCTTCCTCCGCGATGACATTGCTCAGTTCCCCGGGCCCCACGTGCCCAAACCGCGCTACCCGCGTGGTTCCGCGCAAAATTGTATTAGGTTCGACGACGCAATCCGGCTCCAGCTCCACCTGAACATCAATCCACGCCGTGGCCGGATCAATAATGCTCACCCCGCTGCGCATCCACTTCTCCCCGATGCGCCGATTCATTTCGCGGCGCAGCGCCGCCAGCTGGACCAGGTCATTCGCACCCTCCACAGCCAGGTAATCACTGCTTACATAGGAACCGACCCCGGCGCCGAGCTGGTACGCCCGCGCCACTACATCGGTCAGGTACATTTCCCCCTGTGCGTTATCGGTGCCCAGGGTCGCCAGCGCCTCGCGCAAAAACGCGGCATCGAAAATATAGGTGGAGGTATTGATTTCGTTGATGGCACGCTGCTGCGCACTTGCGTCTTTATCTTCTACGACGGCGCAGATGGTGCCCTGGCTATCACGCACAATTCGCCCGTAGCCAGCCGGATCAGGCACCCGGGCACTCAGCACGGTGACAGCGGGGTTGGCGGGGGCAGCCGGAGCGGTAGCGGCGTCGTCGTTCATGTAAACAGTGTTCCCGCACGGACTGCTGCCGTGAACACTGTTCCCGTGGGCGCGCGCGAGCTCCCCGAGAATCTCCCCGCCCAAAAGCGGGGTATCCCCGGCCATGACGAGAACCGGGCCACTGACTCCCGCACCCAGGGCTTCCATCCCGCACCACACCGCGCGGCCGGTGCCCTTGATGTCGTCTTGGTCGGCGATCATGACCGAATCGTCCAGCTCAAGCGCGTGGGCAGCCACCCGATCCCGTTCGTGGCGCACCACCACAACAATATGGCGGGGATTGAGACTGCGCGCGGCGGTGATGGCGTGCCCGAGCAGCGTGCGGCCGCACACCTCATGCAAAAGTTTCGGGGTGGCTGATTTCATGCGAGTTCCCTGGCCAGCAGCCAGGATGACGACAGCGGAGAGATCCATGCCTTCCCTTTTCTGGCGGCAATGCGCCCTATATTTCGCCACGGGCGCTGACGCTGCGCCCGAAAACGTTCCGCCACTAGGATTCGAACCTAGAATAACGGTTCCAAAGACCGCTGTGTTGCCGTTACACCATGGCGGAAAACTGCCGACGCGCGGGCCGGCACCGATATAGTCTAACCGACCGAAGCGCTCCTGGCATAATACTAAGTATGAAACAGACCTCGCCTGAGGGCACGAACGGCATTGATGCCGCCCGCGCCGCCGATAATACGCTCGCTCACACCGATCAGAACATCGAACAGAACACCGCTGCCACCACCGCGGATGCTTCCACTCCGACCACAACACAGACCCCCGCACCTGCCCCCACCCCGGAAAAGAAGCGGGTGCGCATGTCGCGAGCGGACCGGCGTAAACAATTGGTGGGCGTGGCCCGCGAACTTTTCGCGGCCCAGGGTTTCGACGGGGTCTCCATCGAAGAAATCGCCGCGGCCGCCCAGGTCTCCAAGCCGGTTGTGTACGAACATTTCGGCTCCAAAGAGGGCATTTACAACGTGGTAGTGGATCGCGAGCTCGTCACGCTGACGGAATTACTTTCCGCGCGCATGAACATTGGCCTTCCCGAGCGCGAGGTGCTCGAGTCCATCGTCGTCGCCGTGCTGGATTATATTGAGCATAACGACGACGGTTTTCGCCTCCTCGTGCAGCGTTCGCCGGCCACGCTGGGCGGGGATTCCTTCTCCACCGTCATCGCTGATGTGGCTGATTACGCCTCGGATTTGCTGGCGCCCATGCTCGGCCGCAATGGTATTTCTCCGCAATATGCCCGCATTTACGGGCAGACGCTAGCCGGGGCGCTCGGCCAGGTGGGCCAGTGGTGGGTGGATGTGCGCCAACCCGATAAAGAAACCGTGGCCGAGCACGTGGTCAATTTTATGTGGAACGGTTTGCGCGGGTTGGAATCGCAGCCGCGTCTCCTCACCCGCGGCGGGCACTGAGCGCGCACTGAGCCGGAGCGTGGAAACACGCTAAGCGAGCACGCGGGAACAAGCTGAGCCGGCACTGAGCCGGCGCGCGGAAACACGCTGAACGAGCAAGCGTGCGGAAATTCAGTTCTAGGTTTCACCGGGACTCTGGCATAGGATAGACGGCGACACGCAATAGAACGATGGCGCTCTAGGTGACGTCACCGGTCTTGCGCGCGGCGGTTGCCCGTGTCTGGGCGGGTGGCGCGCTACCCTAGAATATTCATCAATCGCACAATAGCAAGGACGTACCCTTTATGCTCTCCGTTGAGAACATCTCCAAGAGTTTCGGGTCGCGCAAAGTGTTGCAGGATCTTAGCTTCGCGGTTCGCCCCGGTGAAATCTTCGGTTTCGTCGGCTCGAACGGGGCCGGGAAAACCACTGCGATGCGCATTATGCTCGGCCTCCTGAGTAAAGATTCCGGGCAGGTGACCTGGAATGGCCAGCCCATTGATTTCGCGGCACGCCAGCGCATCGGCTATATGCCAGAAGAACGCGGCCTCTACCCGAAGATGCAGGTCGATAAGCAGCTGATGTATTTCGCGCGCCTGCACGGGATGAGCCCGGATGCGGCGCAGGCCGCCATGGAACGCTGGACGGATCGCCTCGGGGTGGGCTCGCGCCGAGAGGATGCCGTCCAGAAGCTTTCCCTCGGTAACCAGCAGCGCGTGCAGCTGGCCGCCGCCCTCATTCACGATCCCGAACTCCTCATCCTTGACGAACCTTTCTCCGGTTTGGACCCGGTGGCGGTGCGCACCATGAGCGATACACTGCGCCAGAAGGCCGATGAGGGCGTTCCGGTTATTTTCTCCTCCCACCAGCTTGACCTGGTTGAACGCCTCTGCGATAGCGTGGGGATCCTCGCGGGTGGAAATATCGTGGCCCGCGGTACCGTCGATGAACTGCGCAATTCCGGTAACCCGCCCTACGCGCTGGCGGTGCGCGCGGAGGAAACCGCGCTGCGCACGGCCCTCAGCCAGGCCGGATTCACCGTCCACCCCGATCCGCTGGCCGGCACCTCGGAAGCGCCGCTAAGCGCGGGGATTGCGCGGGTGCTCGTGGAAACTTCGCCCGCGGCTCCCGATAACATCACAACCGACCCCACCGCCGCGCTTCTCGCGGCGGCTCAGCAGGCCGGCACCGTGGTGGAATTCGCCCAGCGCCGCCCCCACCTCACGGAATTGTTCCGCGATGTTGTTCAGGTGCCCTCCACAAACGAAGATGACGCGGCCGCCCCCAAGAAAAAGCGCGGCCTGCTCGGCTCGCTGTTCGGAAAGAAGGCTAAGTAATGGTACGCATTGTTTTCGCACGCGAGTTCAAGAACGTTTTCGCTTCCCGCGCCACCATGATTTCCCTCGCGGTTATGTGGGTGATCGCTATTGTGGCCGGCTTCGCGGGCCGCGTCTTCCTGGGCGGGGACGATGAAGCTAACGGCGCCGCCCCGGCCCCGCAAGCCCAGGGTATTTACCTGGAGGCCAGCGCCGCGCAGCTCCAGCCCTACCTGGAGAGTGCCGGTTTCGCCGCGCTCCCCACTTCCAATATCGCCGCCGAGCTGGCCACCGAAGAACCGGAAGCGGAGATCGGCATTTCCGGCACGGCCCTCGATCCGCAGATCGTGGCCACTTCCCCGGATCCGAAGGAGCTGCCCGCTCTCAAGAAGGTCCTCAGCACCTATGTGCTGGAGGAATCCGGGGTGGATGCCACGGTCCTCGCCCACCTGGATACTATTAATAATCTCCGGGTTCAGACGGTGAATTACACTCCCTCCGGTTTCGAAGCGAATCCCATTGGTTTCCTTATCGGTTCGGTGAGTGCCATGCTGATTTTCTTCATGGTGATGGGCGGCATCGGCGCGGTAGGCGCCGGCGTCGTCGAAGAAAAATCCTCCCGCGTGGTGGAAATTATTTTGACCACGGTCCGCCCGCGCACGCTCCTGCTCGGCAAAGTACTGGGCCTGGGTGCCGGCTGGGTGGTGATCCTCTTCGGTTATATCGGCGCGATTATTACGGGCGTGGCCATTTCCGGGCTGGTTCCCGACCTCAGTTTCCTCCAGGAATTCGGGCTGGCCGGGATGGTGGCGCGCACGGTCGTATGGATGGTGCTCGGCTACTTCACCGCCACCGCGCTGGTGGGTGGGCTGGCGGCCACGGTCTCCCGCCAGGAAGACCTGGCCGGCATCAACACCCCGGTCATGTTCCTCCAGTTCATCCCGTTCTACACCGCGCTCTACCTCATTCCGGCGCTGCCCGAGGCCGCGGTCACGAAGATTCTCTCCGTGCTGCCCTTCTTCGGCCCGTTCATGATGCCCATGCGCGCGGCCATCGGCGAGGTCCCGCTCGTGGAAGAACTGGCGGCGGTCGGCATCAACGCCCTCGGGGTCTTCCTGCTGGCGGTCCTGGCCGGCAAGATTTACGAACGCTCGATTTTGCGGATGGGTGAGCGCGTCAAGCTCACGCAGATTTTCCGTAAGGCCGCCTAAATTCTGATGTAGTACGACGACGCACGCGGGGCCCGGGTTTCTCCCGGGCCCCGCGTGTGTGTCCGCCTGGCGGAATGGCCATTCTGGCTGGGTGAGTGCGCCGGCCTTAGCCCTCGGCTACTTCAGCTGCCTCTAGCCACTGTTCTTCCAGCTCGTCAAGCTGGCCAGTTGCTTCACTCAGCTCTTTGCCAATCCGCGCGAGTTCCTCATAGTCCCCGCTGACCGCGCAGGCGGTGCTGCGCTCCTCCAGCTTGGTGATCTGTTCGCGCAGCCGGTTCATGCGTTTCTCAATGCGTTGCACTTCTTTGCGGGCTTCGCGCTGGAGGGCACTCGCACTTTTCTCAGCCCGCTCACCCGATGCGCCAGACATGGCTGCCGCAGCCCCGGAGTTGCCCGAGCCGCCTGCACCGCCGGTGCCAGCACGAGCCCCAGCTCCAGTCCCAGCACGAGCTCCAGCACCTCCGCGCGCTCCAGCCGCGCCCTTGGCGCCTTCGCGCTCGTCCCGCTCCTCTTCACGCAGCCGCAAATATTGATCCACGCCGCCCGGTAGATCCCGTACGTGGCCATCGAGCACCGCGATCTGGCGGTCGGTCATGCGTTCGAGCAGGTAGCGGTCGTGGGAGACCACAATGAGAGTGCCGGGCCACCCGTCCAGCACATCTTCCATCGCGGCGAGGGTATCGGTATCCAGGTCATTCGTCGGCTCGTCCAGGAGCAGCACATTAGGTTCGGCCATGAGCAGGCGCATGAATTGCAAGCGGCGCCGCTCCCCGCCCGAAAGTTCACTGACTCGCGTCCAGGCACGTTCGCGGGTGAATCCCATCCGCTCGGTCACCTGGCTCGCGGTGAGTTCTTTCTTCCCCACCTGCACGCGAGCTGCGACGTCGTTCACGGCCTCCACCACCCGTAAATCCGCAACCTCATCGAGTTCGCGAGTGTGCTGGGAAAGCTCCGCGAGTTTCACGGTGGCGCCGCGTTTGACGTGCCCGGTTGTGGGCTGGAGCCGCCCGGCGATGAGCGCGAGCAGCGAGGATTTCCCGGCGCCGTTCGCGCCCAGGATCCCCACGCGTTCGCCCGGGGCAATCCGCCAGGTCACCCCGCGTAAAATTTCCGGGCCGCCGCCGTAGCGCAGGCTGACGTCCTCAAGATTGACTACTTCTTTACCTAAGCGAGCGGCGGCCATGCGCGTCATTTCCACGGTATCGCGCGGGGCCGGGACATCCGCAATAAGATTTTCTGCCGCTTCGATACGGAAACGCGGCTTGGAGGTGCGGGCCGGGGCACCGCGCCGCAGCCACGCCAGCTCCTTCCGCAATAAGTTATTGCGTTTTTCTTCGGCGAGCGCGGCCTGGCGTTCCCGCTCGGCGCGCTGGAAAATATAATCCGAATACCCGCCCTCGTAGGTTTCCACCCGGCCGGGAATCTGCCCGCGCGGGCCCTCCACCCCGGGCACCACTTCCCACAGGCGAGTTGCCACCGCATCCAGGAACCAGCGGTCGTGGGTGACGGCCACCAGCGCCCCGCGCGGGCGCGGCCCGCCGAAACGCTCCTTAATATAATGCGCCAGGAAAGTAATACCCTCCACGTCTAAATGGTTGGTCGGCTCGTCGAGAATAATAATATTCGCGTCCCGCGTGAGGGTATGGGCCAGGGCCACCCGCCGGCGCTGCCCGCCGGATAGCTCACGCACCCGCGCCTCAAGGGGAATATCGGGCAGCAGCCCGGCATGCAGGTCCCGCACCCGTGCGTCGCTGGCCCATTCGTGGCGAGCGGTTCCGGCGTGAATCGCCTCGAGCACCGTGGTATCGGGCAGCTCATCGGCCTGGGTGAGCGTGGCAAATTTTGCGGTATTGGTGGGAATCACCTCACCGCTGGTGGGCGCGAGCGCCCCGGTGATGAGGCGCAGCAGCGTGGTTTTCCCTCCCCCGTTCGGGCCGACGACGCCTATGCGGCTACCGTCCTCTAGACTCAGGGAAACGTTGCTGAGAATATCGCGGCTTCCCAGACTGACGCCCACGTCATGTACCGAAAGTAAATGTGCCATAGCTGGTGGTCCTTGGAATGGGTTTTAGTTGGGGAGTTCGCGGGCCTGCGCGATCCGCACATAATCGTCAATGGTGAGGGTTTCCCCGCGGGCCTGGGGTGATACCCCGGCCCGCTGGAGGATCGTTTCGGCGGCGACCGGGCTGCCGGCCCAGGAACCCAGGGCACTGCGCAGAGTTTTACGCCGCTGAGCGAAAGCGGCGTCGACCACCGCGAAAACGCGTTCGCGCAGGTCATCGGTACCGGGCGCGGGCCGCAAGCGCAGGTGGACGAGGGCGGAATCCACATTCGGCTCCGGGTAGAAAACGTGGCGGGAGATTTTCGCGCCGCGGGTGGCACTGCCGTACCAGGCGGCTTTCACGGAGGGCACGCCGTAGGTGCGCGAACCGGGGGCGGCGGCCAGGCGGTCGGCGACTTCGAGCTGCACCATCACGGTGATGGTTTCCAGGCTGGGCAGGGCTTCCATGAGGGTGAGGAGCACCGGCACCGCCACGTTATAGGGAAGGTTGGCCACCAGGGCGGTGGGCGCGAAGCTCTGCGTGCTGCCGAGATCGCCGGTGCTCGCAGTTACGGTGGAGGTGGCCGCGACCTCGGTGTGGCCGGTACGGAGCGCGGGCGGGCAAGCGAGCTGTTCGGGCCCGGTGATACTCAGGGCATCCGCGTGCAGCAGCGCGAAATTCTCCGGAGTGCTGTGGCGGCGTGCCACGGTATCAGGGAGCGCGGCAGCCAGGGCGGCGTCGATCTCCACCGCGGATACGTAGGCACCGCTTTCCAGGAGCGCCAGGGTGAGGGAGCCCAGGCCCGGGCCGATTTCGAGGACCTTATCCCCCGGGCCCACCCCGGCTTCCCGCACGATTTTGCGCACGGTGCCGCCGTCATGCACGAAGTTTTGCCCCAGGGTTTTGGTGGGGCGGATATTCAGGGCCGTGCACAGCGCGCGCACGTCCACCGGGGTGAGGAGGGCAGTTCCAGCCGGGGTATCACCGGCCGGTTCACTACCGAGCGGTGTGCTGCCGGGCTGCGTGTTCCCGGGCGAGCTGTTACCGGGCGAATCCTGTTGAGCAATATGATTGGCGACCACAGATGCAGTGTACCCGGATGACTAGCGCTCTCGAAGCACGGCCCGGAGGGAGGCGCGATTCCCAAAGTTACGAAAGTCCCTTCCCGCCTCTCAACGCTGCAAACGTAGACTCGCGCGAAAACGGCGCGGGAGAGTAGATGGGTTCACACCGAGACCGTTGATGAGAACCAGGACGACAGCCGCTGAAGAAAAAACAACCCAATACAGGCCGCGGTCCATTCCGGCTCCGATCAATGTCACGGAGACGATCCAACCAACTAAGGCACAGCACATAGCGACGATGAATGAGACACCTACCTGCGCGGTACGGATCTTCCTTGTACTCCAGCCCAAGTTCCAGTACATAAAATCTTTGAGGTCCCGCACAGCGGTTTGTTTCCTGCGCGCCAGGAGAAGCAATACGCTCACTGCCAGGCCCGCCGCTGCCGCCAGGACTACAAGCACAGGTAGTAATACTTCAACAAGGGCTTCACCAATATCTAGTCCGCGGGCGCCTTTCCGGAACCACACGATCATTGTTACTACTTCACCAAGTAGCGCGCAGAACACTCCGATAAACAGTCCCTCAGCAACGGTTAACCAGCCTAGAAGAGAGATTCGCGGAAGATTCGAGCCGCTCCTTCGACTGGCGTAACGAAGCGGAAGGATAAGAAGGAGCGCATAGATAACAGCCCCGCAAACAAGCGGAATGCCTGCTAGTAATCGAGGTTGTTCCGCCACTGAAAACAATGCCGTCGTTACAAGGGCACATGCGAGAAGAATCAGCCCCCAAGCTTCTTCCCGAAGAACGGTTGCAAGACATGAGGATGAGGACCATCCTTGATTTTTGAGAACATTGAATCTTGTTCGTCTCGCGGCAAATTCCACCGCTCCCACCACCGCAATCACGCCGATGATGAGGATACCGCCAGCCTGCGCAATTGAGTGCACCAGAGTGGTGAGGAGGCTCGCCATGAAATCCGCCGCGCCTAGCACAACATAGCGATGATCGACCCAGCCAAGCGCTTCCACTTCTTGACGACCGGTCTCGCTATCGGTTTGGCCCGCAGTTTGCGGTATCCAAATCTTCGCAGTTCCGAGTGATGAGCCTGCCACTACCCTGGCATCTACACCTAAGGACCGGATACGATCAGCCACTTTCCCGATAGCTACTAGCGCATCCTCCCGAGTTAGGCCCTCAAGATTCGCGACTCGTACTCTAATAGCGTTGATCGGGAGTTCCTCCGAAAGAGGCTCAGCGCTTCCGTAAGAAACCACTGCCGATGGTGGATTCAGCGCAACACCGAGTCCTGAGCGGAGGTGGTCAATCCGTTCGCTTCCCTGCATCAGGCGATTTGAAGAATAAAGTCCGAGCGCCCCGAGGGGATCCGTGCCAGGTACGTCATCCGTTTTTATTTGCTGCGGAGTAAACTCGCCAACTTCAAAGGGTGCGCCACCGTCACGAACAACCGAGCCAAGAGAGTTATCTAAGGGAGCGGTCGCACGATACGTAATCTCTGCGCCACGCTCCTGCGGAGTTACTTGCGTGGCTAGAGAGTCAGACTCGTTATAAGAAATATAGAGGGGAGCAATGCCTACGGGATTCGCCACAAAGCTAGCCCGATATTCCTCGTCAGCCTGAACGCGCGGCGGAGCTTCATCTTCCACCACCGTTTCACCCGCGGGAACCGGAGTAAGTTTCGGAGCGAAAACATTATCGGCAGTAACGTAAGCGCCATTGGTATAGGTCTCAGTTATTCTCCCGTAGGTTTCCCCTCCTTGTTCTGGAAGAGGCAGCAAAAACGCACGCGAGCCAAAGGGGCCATTGTCATGCGCCAGATCAATGCGTTGCTCGACTGCATCCACCGTTTTTCCATGCTCGTCGACGCTCTCTATGGCAACAGAAATAGAGATATTCGGTGAGAAATCCTGGTTGGCAACGTATCCAAATATCTGAGAATTCATCCCATATGCCCGCCATGGCACCGGGCGACCACGTTCTGCCATTCCTGGCATTGCAGCGAGCGGCGCAATCGCCTCGCTTCCTTCTCCCGATCTTGCGTCCTGTGCCAGAGCAAGGTCTTGCTGAGTAACGACAACACCGTTCGGAAGAGCCGCGAGATCATCTGCACTAAGAGGATCCCCAAGGCCCAATTTACGTTCAACTACCTTGTCGAATTCAATGAGAGGATTGAGCCATTCTCCTGCCGACCCTAAAAGTTCACGTTCCGATACGGGATCTACTACTGCGACGCTGGTTGCCACATCTGGCAGCGCGAAAGCCGTGAGAAGAAGTGAGTTTTCATCCGGGATGGTGACACTTGGATAGTGATACCGGTAGAGCTCTGGCCGCATGCCTATATGTGACTGGATTCCGGTGGGTTCACCGCCGGTGGGTGTGGGCCGAGCAATTATTCCTGTGGCGTCGAGGTCATATTGCGCGGTCCCTTTATCCAGAACCTTAGTTTCTGCCTCAAGCACTTGCCATGTGACGCGATAACTCTTCACAGGCGACTTTTGGAAATCTATTCCATCTGAGGCAATTTGCGGAAGTACCCAAAATCCTTTGTAACTGCCGAGGAAACCGACCGGTGCCGCCACTGACACAGCGTCAATTTTTCTCACTTCTTCTAGTATTCGCGATTCCAGCTCCGGCAAGGTCTGCGCTGCATAGTTTTGTTCCAGCAGCGTCATTCCTGCTTTATCACGTGAGGAATAGAGGGCTTCGCCTGCCTTGTTATCGGTGACCAGAATGTCGTAACGTCCGCGCCATTCGTCATCCATTTTGGCACCGGCAAGGGAGTATGCCATGTGCGAGGCAAAGACCCACGCGAAGCAAAACAGCGCTATGAGCACGTAAACAGAACTGCGCTTCCAACTGGGCCGGAACATTTACAGGGTCACTTTCATGTTGGCAATGGCCCCAATCACGTCATCGTGAGTGGCGACAAGAATACCGGCTCCCCGCCGTGCCTCCAACTGTAAAATCTCGGCAACCACGTGCGCGTTTCCAAGGTCGAGCGACGAGGTGGGTTCATCCAAGATCAGTAGATCAGGTTGCTTTGCAAGCGCCCGTGCCAGCGCTACCCGCTGAGCTTCACCACCCGAAATCTTCGCTCCCCGACTATCCGAAATATCTGCAACGCCAAGCTTTTCCAGCCAAGAGTGTGCAGTGGTCTTATCAACGCCCCCGCACATAACGTTCTTGAGGACAGTGAGGTCGCCTAGTAAAAGCGCTTTCTGGTCCACGTACCCAATATTTGCGCGCCGGATATGTTGCGCTTCGCTTTCACGCAAAGAGCTGAGATCCCTATCGCACCAGGAGACTCTTCCCGAACTGGGAGGCAGCTTTCCATATGCCACATCGAGGACGGTGCTTTTCCCCGAGCCCGAACGACCAACTACCGCTGTAATGCTCCCGGGCTCCACCGAGAAAGTAAGATCATCAAAAATAACCTTATTCGGTTTTCCGGCTACCGAATACTCTAAGCTCACAGCTTCAAAACCTATGAGGGTCTTACAATCCATTTTTAACCGCCTCCCTTCGCGCTTCTACTTACGGAGCATGTGATCTTATACGGACCCGGATGCCCGGCTCTGTTACGCCCACACAACCAAGAAGAGATACACCAGAATAAGGACCACGGCCGCCACCGCCGCGATCAGCAAGGCGAGTGCGCGGCGCAGCTGCCGGCCAGTACCATGCTTCTCACCACATTCATGGTGTAACTGTATACCCCAATAGTCACGTTTATTCAGCTTCGAGCGCTGGATGCACATTATTGACGAACTCCGGCCGCGAATTCTCTTTGAGTAGCTCCGTTATCTGTGCCAGATCCCGTAATTGCCCTCCGGCGACAGCGAAACACATGTCAGCTAGCGCGTCGTCGTTCATCATTAATTCGAAGCCGAACTCGTTGAGGAGCGCTTCGCATAGCAGCGCCCCGAGCCGCTTATTTCCGTCAAAAAGCGGATGCTGGGTTTCGACTTCCAGCAGGATTTTCGCGGCTTTTTCGTGCGGACTCGGGTACAGTTCCACCCCGTACATTTTCCCGAAAGCACCCTGGAAGCAGGAGCGCAGCCCGGCCCGGGAGCGCACATAAAATCCACGCTGCGCCAGCCAGCGTTCCACCGCGAATTCGTTGAGCCGCCTCAATTTCCCAAACGCTCCATCGCGGTAGCGCGCTTGGAATACAGTGCATCAAGCTGGTCAGCGACCTCAAGCTCGCTGCGAAGAGCGGCCAGGCTTTCGCGTACAACCTGTTCTTCGCTCATGCCGTAGCGAGCCGCGATATCCGCAATATCGCGCGCTAGTTTGTCACTAATCGTTATCGTGGCGCTCATAATCATGAGCGTATAAGCGACCCGGCACCAGCGCAATACCGCTCTTGAGTAGCGGCGGTTGCGTACCGGTTGCGTAGCAGCTGAGAGCTGCGAGCTCAAAGCTACAGGCTTAGTACCACCCGCGGGAATTGGAATGCCCGAGCGCGGCGCAGGGGCTGCCGTAGCGGCCTTCGATGTAGCCCAGGCCCCAGCGGATCTGGGTGGCGGGATTGGTCTGCCAATCGGCACCGGCGGAAGCCATCTTCGAGCCGGGCAGCGCCTGCGGAATACCGTAGGCCCCCGAGGAGCTGTTTTCCGCCAGGTGATTCCAATTCGATTCCCGATTCCACAGCGTCACCAGGCAGGAGAACTGGTCCTGACCCCAGCCGTAAGCGGAGAGCATACCCGAGGCGATTTCCTGGGCGGTGCCGGCCGGAACCACGCTGGCGCTCCCGAGCGCCGCACTGCCACCGTCACCGCTCGCGCCCGCCACCGCGGCGGCGCTTTCCGAGGTCCCCACCTTGACCACTTCATCCACGCGGGCCTGCTTGACCGCGGAGAAAGTCAGGGTACGAGCAACTTCCTTGCCGTTTTCCACCCGGATTTCATAGGTATTGGCAGAAATGCCATCCTTGCCTTCCGTTTCCACCTTGGTGGTGCCTTTGGCAAGCGCGGCGTCGTCGACCTTGGTGGAACCGTGCGCGTCCACCACCTCTTCGGTGACCACGCGCTTTTCCACCCGGGTGATGGTGACCTTCGCGCCGGGGGTGACCGCTTCGGCGAGGCTCTGCGAAACAACGTCGTCCCCGGAAACCGTGATGCCGGCTTCCCGCAGGGCTTCCCCGAGGGTGCCCGCCGTGGTGGTGAGGGTGCGTTCTTCGCCTTCAAAATTAACGGTGAAAGAGTATTCGGAAACCGTGGCGCCGGCAGCGCGCGCCACCGGGAAACCATCCGCGTACGCATTGGCGGGCATGGACATATGCGACATCAAGCCGATACCGCTGCCGGCCAGCAGCACGGCCCCGAGCGCGGCAACCCCGCGCCGGCTGAGCGGGAAAGCACTGAGCTGGGCGTTCGCGGCGGTATCCTCCACCGCGGCGGGTGCCTGGAATGCGGTGCCGGTGGCCTGCGGCCGAGTGTCCAGCGCGGCCTGCACCGCCTCGCTCACCGCGCCGCGTTCCATCATGAGAGCCCGCGACCGCGGACCCGGGGTACGAACCTCAGCCCGAACGAATTGCTCGAGTCCCATTCCCTGTGCGCTGTGACGCCCCACTAAACTTCCTCCGTTGCTTGCGCGAGTACCCTCCGGCCCCGCTTTTATAACGAAACTATATCGAGTGTAATCATTTCGTAACATTTGGACAATGATCCGGAGAGGAAGGCTCGCTTTTCTTGAGATTTTCAAGAACGCTCACGCGGTGGTCGCGTGATCTTTCCGTGGATTCTTGCGGTTTTTGCGCATGTGGTACGACGACGCCGCCCGCTGGCGCATCGTAATCTGAGCGTTATTTCACATTGCCGGAGAGGGCTGGGAAGGCCCTGGCGGGGAGACAAAGCTAACGCGCCCCCAGCGCGGGCGTTACATCGATTACATTTAAGGCTATGAGCACTCAATATCCCGGATACGCACAGCAGCCTGTCCCTCCGAGCTACCCCGTTCCCTCCGCATCGAAGCGTGGCACCGGCGCGCTGCGCGGCCTGGCGGCTCTCACCACCACACTGTGCATCGCTCTTATTATCTTGTGCTTCACGCCGGTCCTGGCCCTGGGCGAAGATAATGCCTCGATCTTCGGGCTGGCGCATCCGGGTGGCGTGTGGCTGCCCGTGATCCTATACGGTGTTGGATTGGTCCTCGCGTTGCTGGCGGGAGTGCTCGGTTTGTTCATCACCGGCCGGGCAGCCCAGGCTTTTTCGTGGCTGGCGCCGCTGGGCGGAGCGATCACCCTGGGTGGGCTCGCGGCGCTCTCCTTGGATAGTTCGGTGAGTGCGCTCCGCGAATTCGGGGCGCAGTACACCGTGCTTTTCTGGGTGACCGGCGCGCTGGCCTTGGTTCTGGCACTGGTGGGGATCACTCAGGGGGTGGCTGCGGGAACGGCCGCGAAGAAATCCGCGCGCCCCGCGTACCCGGGCTATCCCGGCTATCCCGCAGCGCAGCCCTACGGGCAGGGCTACCCGGCGCAAGGGTACCCGAACCAGGGCGCGCCGATGCAGGGGTACCCGCAGGGCTACGGCCAGGGCTACCCGGGTCAAGCTCAGTATCAGGGCCAGCAGCCCTATGCCCAGCAGTACCGCCAGCCCTACGGCCAGAATTACGGCCAGCAGGCTTATGCACAGCAGGGATACCCGCAAGGTAGCGGCCAGCCGCAAGCCCAAGCTCAGCAGACGGCTTCAAGCCAGTCGGCTCCCCAATCCGGGCCGTCCGCCCAGAGTCCCGAGTCGGAAAGCCCGCAGAACTAAACGAGCCGCAAAGCTACCTAGGCCGCGCCCAGTTCCCCGTACACCGCCCGGGTGTTCTCCAGGAGCTGGGCGCACCAGTCTGCTTCGCTCACGCCGCGCAGCTCGGCCCCAAAACGTACCGTCCATGCCATCACGTAGGGTGCGTTGGGGTGGCCGCGCCAGGGCACCGGCGTGAGGTAGGGGGCGTCGGTTTCCGCGAGGAGCAGCGCCGGATCAAAAGCTTGGAAGGCCGCGCGGAGCTGATCATTGGCCGGGTAGGTCATTTGCCCGCCAAAACTTCCGTACCAGCCTTCCTGGGTGCACAGCTCGGCAAGCGCGGCGTCGCCGGAAAAAGCGTGGAAAACTACGCGACTCGGGGCGCCGTCACGGCGCAGCACCTCCACGCAATCGGCGTGGGCTTCGCGGTCGTGAATCTGAACGGGAAGGTCGAGCTCACGCGCGAGGGCGAGGTGGGCGCGGAACGCCTCAATTTGGGCGGCGCGGCCCTCCTCGGAAGTGCGGAAATAGTCGAGCCCCGTTTCCCCAATAGCAACGACGGCGCTGGAGCGGGCTGCCTCCGCCACCCGGCCAATGGCATCCTCCAGGCTGAGGGTGTGGTGGGCGGCGAGCTCCTGGGCTAACCCATCCGGGCCGGTCGCGGTGATCCCGCGGTGCCGGGCGGCCTCATTGGGGTGAATCGCGAGCGCGGCGGAAAAATGCGCGCGGTCCGCTTCTGCCACCGCGACGGTGGGCAGCAGATCCGGAACCTCACAGGCGCAGGTAATGGCGTGGCATACCCCTGCGGCGTCCATGGCGGCGGCTTCCTCGCTCGGCAGCATCCGCCCGCGCGGCGGGGTGAGCGCGGCACGGCCCGGCGAAGCACTAGCACTAGCCGAATGCGCGGCCGTGGCCGAACCCGAGCCGCCTGCCTGCCCCTCCCCCGCCGGCACCCAAATATGGGTGTGGTTATCGATAACCGGGCCGGCAAGCCGGGCCGGAGCATCGGGCAGGTACCAGCGGCGGGCCCGCTTTTTCTCCTTCGCGGAGAGGGCCGCGAATTCTTCCGGCGCTAATTCGTTGCGCACGGCACCATTCGGAACCGCTCCATTCGCAACTGCTCCATTCGGCGCTGCGTCACGCACGGCCCCGTTCCGTACCGATTCATTGCGCACGCTTAGCCCTCAACACCGCATCAAGGCGCTCCAACTCCTCATCAACCACGCTGGTATCCAGCTTGGTGAAAACCGGGGACGGCTTCGAAATCGGGGTGCCAACCTGCACTTCCACCCGCGCCCACGGGTGCGGATCGGAATAATCCCCGGTAATAATCGGGTAGGGCTTACCGGAATCCAGGTCGGTGACTTCTTCCAGGCGCGGCATCGGGGCAATATCACCGGCACCGCCCAGCACCCGGTCCACCGTATTCGAGGAATGCGGAAGGAATACGCTCATCATGGTATTGAGATCAGAAACCACCTGGATGAGGGTGTGCAGCACCGTGCCCAGGCGTTCACGCTGGGAAGGATCCTTCATCTTGAAAGGTTCGGTGGCGGAAACGTAGCCGTTGGCCTCCCCCACCAGCCGCATAATTTCCGTGAGCGCGGCGCGCTGGCGGTGCGCGGCAATGGCATCACCCACGGTAGCGAAACCGGCTTCCACCGCGTCCAGGAGCTCCCGGTCCACATCCTCAAGCGGCCCGGCCGCCGGGATTTCCCCGAAGTTCTTCGCGATCATGGCCGCGGTGCGATTGACGAGGTTCCCCCAGCCGGCCACCAGCTCGGAATTATTACGCCGCACAAATTCCGCCCAGGTGAAATCAGCGTCGGAAGTTTCCGGGCCGGCAATGGAAATAAAGTAGCGCAGTGCATCGGGCTGGTAGCGCGAGAGCACATCGCGCACATAAATCACCACGCCCTTGGACGAGGAGAACTTCTTACCTTCCATGGTGAGGAATTCCGAAGCCACCACCTGGGTGGGCAGGTTGAGCGTACCCAAATCCCCGGGCTGGCCGCCCCGGCTCCCCTCCCCGTTATAGGCGAGGAGTTCGGCCGGCCAGATCTGGGAATGGAAAACAATATTATCCTTGCCCATGAAGTAGTAGGAGCGGGCATCCGCGTTATTCCACCAGGCCCGCCAATCCTCCCGGCTTCCCACTCCGCGCGCTTCACGCCGGCGTGCCCATTCAATAGAGGCGGATAGGTAGCCGATAACGGCGTCGAACCATACGTAGAGGCGCTTGGAGGGTTGATCTTCCCACCCGGGTACCGGAATGCCCCAGGTAATATCCCGGCTCATCGCGCGCGGGCGTACATCTTCCAGGAGGTGCTTGGAAAATGAAATGACATTCGGGCGCCACTTCCCAGATTCTTCCACCTCATCAAGCCACTGCCCCAGGCGCTCCGCAAGCGCCGGCAAGTCCAAGAAATAATGCTCGGTTTCGCGGAATTGCGGCGTTTTCCCGGAGACCTTGGAGACCGGGTCGATAAGATCCTGCGGATCAAGTTGGTTACCGCAACTATCGCACTGGTCCCCGCGGGCCGAGGTGTTACCGCACAGCGGGCAGGTGCCTTCAATATAGCGATCCGGGAGGGTATTCCCGGTTTCCGGATCGAAGGCAACCGGGGCGGAGTGCACCACCATATAACCGTTATCCCGGCACACCTCAAACATCTGCTGCACAACCCGCTCGTGATTAACCGTGGTGGTGCGGGTGAACAGATCGTAGGAAAGCCCGAGCGACACCAGGTCCTCCACAATAATGCGATTATTGCGGTCCGCGAGTTCTTCCGGGGTGATTCCCTCCGCGTCGGCCGAAACCAAAATAGGGGTGCCGTGTTCATCGGTACCCGAGACCATGAGGACATCCTCCCCCACCATGCGCATATAGCGCGAGAACACATCCGAGGGAACACCGAATCCAGCAACGTGACCAATATGGCGCGGGCCGTTGGCATACGGCCAGGCAACAGCGGAGAGAATATGAGTCATGGCCACCATTCTACTAGCGTGCCGGCGCGCGCGCCCGCTCGCTGGCTATCACGCGTGCCCACTAGCTGGCTACCACGCGTGCCCGCTAGCGCGCCCGCATCCCCGCGCCTAAACTATAAGGGCGCGGCGCCACCATTGCGAAACCAGCCGGCCGCCGCGCACCGCGTGATGACCCGCTTCATCAGGAGGATGACTATGGATGAGACCCGCGCACTCATCATTGTTGACGTGCAACCCACATTCTGCGAAGGCGGCAGCCTCGGGGTAGATGGCGGTAACGCCGTTGCCGAACGCATTGCAGATTTTGTCACCGATAACGCCGAGGAATACGCTCTCATCGCCACCACCCAGGATTGGCATATTGATCCGGGCCCGCATTTTTCCGAGAATCCGGATTTTGTGGATAGCTGGCCGCCCCACGGCGTAGCCGATACCCCGGAGGCGGAGCTGCACGAATCCATCGCGGCGCTTCCTATCGACGTCCAATTCAAGAAGGGCCAGTACGCCTCGGGTTATTCCGGTTTCGAGGGCACCGATCCGCAGGGGAATCTCCTCGAGGACGTCCTGCGCACCGCCGAGGTCACGGATGTGGACGTGGTGGGTATTGCCGAATCGCATTGCGTGCGCGCCACCGCTATTGACGCGGTCCGTAACGGTTTCCGCACCCGCGTTTTTTCCGACCTCACCGTGCCCACCTCCCCGGAACTCGGGGCCGCGGCCCGCGTGGAGATGGACGAAGCGGGCGTGGAGCAGCTGCAATCCTCGGAGGCCTTCGGTTTTTACGAAGAGTCTGAGGTTCCGGATGAATTTGATGATCCGTACGACGCCGCCGCAGCTGGCGATGAGGAACTCGAGCACCTCGATGAGGATTACGAGCTCTACGAGGACGATGATTTCGATGACTACGCCGAAGAAGACGAAGATATCGATTTTTCGGATGAGGTCAATGAGGCCGATTTCGATTTCTCCGATATCGACTACCGCCCCGGAATGGACTCCGCGAAATAGCGCGGGTGTGCCAGCAGGCCCGCGAGACTCGCGAGGGGCCCGCTAAACCGAGCGCCAGAAGTCTTTGACCAGTTCCTCACGGTTAGCCACCTGGCTTTTCTTGAGGATATTGTGCACGTGCACCTTCACCGTGGAAGGTGATAGGTAGAGCTCGGTGGAAATCTGGGAATTTGTTTTCCCGCGCATGAGGTAGCCGAGCACTTCTTCTTCGCGCTTCGATAGCCCCCGGGCCTGGGAATAGAACACCAGGGAGGATTCGATGAAATCCTCCTCCAGGTGATTGACGGTTTCCGGGGGCCGGTCGAAGTGGATGCGCAGCACCCGCACCCCGAAACGCATCACGTGGATCACCCAGCAGATATACATGAGGTTTTCCAAGAAATTGCGTTCAGGAAGGAAGGCCAGCGCGGAAGCACTATCCGCGTGGGGAGCCACAAGGAAAATAAAGGTTATATTCCAGGCGAAGGTTCCCAGTACCGCCACCCAGGTAGCAACGTAAAGCCAGCGGTGGCGGCGCTGGCGAATTTTCTCCACCCCGGTGGTGGCATGCACATAATTCCACGTTGCCACGCTGAGGATCCCAATCACCACGATGCCGCGCATGGAGAAGAACACGAATTCCCGCCAGGCCGGATCGGGAATTAGCAAAGCCCCGGCACTGCCCACAATAAAAATCCCGGCCGGGATGAGGGTGCTGTGCCATTCCACTTTCGCTTCCGGTTCCGTCATGAAGGTGGCGTAGGTCAACCAGATCAGCCCCATGAGCAGGGCCCCCAGGGTGATGGATTCCAGGGGCGCGGTGATGTGGTAGACGCTGTCAATATTGCGTGGGTGGGTGAAGTCCGTGCGGGCCACGGTTGCGACGTCGAAAAAATACACGAGGAAAAGGGCAGCGCAACATACAAACATGCGACGGCGCGAAACGAGATAACACGCAAGCGCCGTCGCCGAACCCATGAGGATGAAGAGTCCCACCATCCAGGTGTAATAAAACAGTCCTATCGTCATTGCATAGCTCCGTTGCCTTCACCACGCGATTCCGCCACGGTTGCCCGCTACGCGGGATCGCGAGCGCGAGTGTCTCGCGCCACACCGTCACATTATAAAAGCATTAACCGCCGCGCCGAAATACCGGGCCGGCGGAATGCACGCTGCGGCCCCGGCGGTACCACGCCCGCCGGAGCCGCGCGTTTCGGCTATTTTTTAGCCGTATTCTTCGCGCCTACGCGCCGTAGATAAGCACCTGAGCCACGCAGGCCACCCCGCCGAAGCCGAGTACGAAGAGCACCATCGGCCACACGAAGCGGAACCAATGCTGGTACTTCATATCGAGCATCTGCAACGTTGCCATGACCAGGCCCGTGGGTGCCAGGAAGAGCATCGCGTACTGACCCCATTGATACGCACAAACGATGATCCACCGCGGGATACCCACGGCGTCGGCCAGCGGCGCCATAATCGGCATGGCCAGCACGGCCAGACCGGAGGAGGACGGCACCACAAAACCGAGCACGAAGAAGATCAGCAGCATAATAATGATGAAGAGCGGACCGGACATCCCCGAGACCAGGTTCGTTGCCGAATGGAGCAGGGAGTCGGAAATGAGGCCGTCGTTCATCACGATATTGATGCCGCGCGCCAACCCGATGATGAGCGAAACGCCCACCAGGCTGGAGGAGCCTTCGATGAAGGCATCCGTCAGCTGTTTCTCATTGAGGCGGTCTTTCCCGAAGAGGGAAATCGCCATAACCGCGATGGTAATGGTGAGGAAGGAGGCCGCCATGGTCGGGAACCACCAGCCCATGGCCATAACGCCCCACACCATAATCGGGAAGGCGGATACGAAGAGAACGAGGATGATTTTCTTCTGCCAGTTGAAGGCGGGAACATCATCAGCGTGGGTGGTCATCGCCCACTGTTTCTCGAAAGCCTCGTGATCTTCGTAAACGTAGGACTTCGTGAAGTCCTTCTTAATCATTTTTGCGTAGCGGTGCAGGTACCACACCACCACAATGGCGCCCACGATACAGCCACCCACGCGCCAGATAATGCCATCCGTGAAGGGGATACCTGCGGCATTGGAGGCGATCACCACGGAGAAGGGGTTGATCGTGGAGAAGGTGGTTCCCATAGATCCGGCCAGGAAGATCGCGCCCACGCAGATAATGGAGTCGTATCCCATGGCCAGGAATATGGGTACCAGAATCGGGTAGAAGGCCACCGCTTCTTCTTCCAGGCCGCACAGCGATCCGCCTACCACCATGAAGACGGATACCGCGAAGACGAGGAGGAATTCGTGGCCCTTGGTTTTCTTCGTCAGCGCGATGAGCCCTGACTCGAATGCACCTGTTTTTCTCACCACCCCGATGAGGCCGCCGAGCACGAAGATGAAGACCATAATGTCCACCGCTTCGATCGTGCCGTGCACCATGGCGACCGGAATATCGGCGACGCTGGCCGGATTCTGCTCGAGGGATTCATAGGAGCCCGGTACCGAGATCGGCTTATTGAGGGCCCCGGAGGTGAATTGGGAGAGGTCAATATCCATGCCCAATTCGCTCAGGGTGTCCTGAGTGCCGGGGTATTCCTTGGTTTCCCCCTGCGGGCTGAGCACGGAGAAGGTGCCGGTATCCGAGCTGTAGCTCAGCTTGGCGTAGGAGCCGGCCGGCACCAGCCACGTGGCGATAGCCGCCACGATGGTCAGGAAGAAGAGAATCGTGAAAGCGCCCGGGATGGTAATACCGCGCCGCTTCTTGCGGGGTGTTGTTGTGCCGGTGTCTTCGTCGGCCCCATTGCCGACGGGGGCATCGTTTGTGCGTGTTGTCATGATTGTGTCCTTCGGACTTAGGCGATGATCGCGGTGCCGCTCTCCCCGGAAATTCCCTGTTCGGCCTTTTCCAGAGAGGTAATAATGGCGCGTTTCCCGGCCGCGCCGTCCACGAATTCGAGGCAGGCTTCGACCTTGGGCAGCATGGACCCGGGGGCGAATTGTTCTTCCTCGATGTACTGGCGGGCTTGAGCCACGGTCATTTCGGGCACATCGCGCTGCGTGGGTTTGTTGAAATCAATGGCGACCGCGTCCACGGCGGTGAGGATGAGGAGAGTATCGGCGTCGACCTCCCGCGCCAGCAGCGCGGCGGTGCGATCCTTATCGATGACGGCCGCAACTCCGCGGTATCCCGAGCCTTCCTTGACCACCGGGATGCCGCCGCCACCGGCCGCGATCACGATGGTGCCGGCCTCCACGAGCGAGCTAATAACATCGCGTTCCACGATGGAGACGGGGAGCGGGGAGGCCACCACCCAGCGCCAGCCGCGCCCGGCATCCTCCACGTACTTGTTTCCGGTTTCCTCCATGAGGACCCGGGCCTGTTCTTCGGTGAAGAAAGCCCCCACCGGCTTGGTTGGGCGCCCGAAAGCGGGATCTGCGGCGTCGACCTCCGTTTGGGTGACCACCGAAATAACCGGGCGGGCAATCTGCCGCGCCGCGAGTTCGGCCTCGATGGCCTGCTGGAGGTGGTAACCGATATAGCCCTGGGACATGGCGCCGCATTCGGCGAAGGGAATCGACGGTGTTTCCCCGGCGGCCGCGGAATTATCGGTCGCGACCTTGATCATGCCCACCTGCGGGCCGTTCCCGTGGGCGACAACAACGTCATTGCCGGTTGCCACCAAATCCACGATGGAGCGGGCGGTTTCTTTAATAAGTTCGAGCTGCTGCTCCGGGGTTTTCCCGAGCGCATTGCCGCCCAGCGCAACCACAATTTTTTCGCCGGCGGTACGGGTATTTTCCTGAGTCATCTTCTGTCCTTTTCACGCGCGGGCGACGCGCCGCGGGGTGGCCCTGCTACCTGCAGCCAGCTCCCAGGCGTCGTCGCCCGCGCTACCTGGGCACGGCCGCGCGGGCACGTGCCTGAACCCTCCTAGGAGAGGGTTGCGTACATAACGGCCTTAATGGTGTGCATGCGGTTCTCGGCTTCGTCGAAGACGCGCGAGCGCGGACCTTCGAAGACCCGGTCTTCCACTTCCATTTCCGTCACCCCGAACTTCTTCGCGATTTCCGCGCCGATGGTGGTGTTGGTGTCGTGGAAGGAGGGCAGGCAGTGCATGAAGATCGCTTCCGGATCGGCCTTGTCCATGAGTTCCTGGGTGACGCGGTAGGCTTCCAGCTCCGCGATACGCGAGGCCCACACTTCATCCGGTTCGCCCATGGAAACCCAAATATCGGTGTAGAGCACGTGGGCGCCGGTGGCTGCCTCCGCGGCATCTTCGGTGAGGGTCACGCTGCCGCCGGATTCCGCGGCGAGTTCCTTGCAGGTATCGACCAGCCACTCTTCGGGCATGCGATCCTTCGGGCCGCAGGCCACAAAGTTGAGGCCCAGCTTGGAGCAGACCACCATAAGCGAGTTCGCCACGTTATTGCGCGCATCGCCGAAGAACACAAACTTCTTGCCCTTGATGCCGTCCTCGAAGTTCTCCTGGACGGTGAGAATATCGGCGAGCATCTGGGTGGGGTGGAAGAGGTCGGTCAGGCCGTTCCATACCGGCACCCCGGCCTTGGCACCCATTTCTTCCACGAGTTCCTGGGAGAAGCCGCGGTATTCGATGCCGTCGTACATGCGGCCCAGCACCCGGGCGGTATCCTCGATGGATTCCTTCTTGCCCATCTGTGAGCTGCCCGGATCCAGGTAGGTCACGCCCATGCCCAGGTCCATGCCGGCCACTTCGAAGGAGCAGCGGGTGCGGGTGGAGGTCTTTTCGAAGAGCAGCACAATATTCTTGCCTTCGAGGTAACGGTGCGGGGTGCCGCTGAGCTTGAGTTCCTTGAACTGCGCGGACAGACGCAGCAGGTAGCGGATTTCATCGGGCGTAAAATCGAGCAGCTTGAGGAAGTTGCGTCCGCGGATATTGACAGCCATTGTCGTTCCTTTCCTAGCGCGGTCCGTGGTCCCGTTCGGGCAGACCGGCCAGCGGTAACGGGGTCTTCTTTGGCCCCTGGGATCACTGTTGGCTGTCCAACCCGTACCCGCCTCGCGGCGAGAGGATCATGTCCCGGCCCCGGTTCCCCGGGGGTTGTTTTTACTGTGCATGATCCAGGTCACGCGCGCTAGGAAAATCCGGGTGGAGCGCGGGTGGAACGTGGTTTAGCCGCGATTTTCGGGCCCTAAACCCCACTAAACCCGCGTATTTCCGCGCTTTCTTCGCCCTGCTCGAGGGCGGCGCGGTAGAGCTCATTCGTGCGTAAACCGGTGCGCGCGGCCACGAAAGCGGCGGCATCTTTGCGGCGCAGGCCGAGCTGGCACAGTTCGGCGACGTCGCCCACGGCCCGCGCGCGCACCTGTTCTTCCCTTTCGGCCGCACTACTTCCTGTTACGACGACGACGATCTCCCCCAGGGCCCCCTCGCTGAACCGCTGCGCGAGTTCGGCCAGGGGCCCGCGCACGATTTCCTCGTGCGTCTTAGTAAGCTCCCGGCAGACCGCCGCTTCGCGCCCGGGACCGAAGGCGGTGACGAAATTGGCGAGGGTAGCCCCCAGGCGGCGCGGGGATTCGAAGAAAATCATGGTGCGTTCTTCGCTTCGCAGGGCCGCGAGCGCGGCGGCCTGTTCCCCGGATTTGCGCGGGAGGAATCCTTCGAAGGTGAAACGGTCGGTGGGTAGGCCGGAGGCGACCAGCGCGGTGAGCGGGGCGGAAGGGCCGGGGACCACGGTCACGGGGATACCGGCTGCGCGGGCGCGCACCACCAGGCGGAAACCGGGATCGGAAACGGAGGGCATACCCGCATCGCTGACCATGAGCACGCGCGCGCCGGACCGGGCCAGGTCGATGAGGTGGGCTCCGCGTTCGGCTTCATTATGTTCGTAATAGGAGAGTACCTGGGCGCTCACCTCAATACCGAGCCGGGCGGCGAGCTGGTAAAAACGCCGGGTATCTTCCGCGGCCACGGTATCAGCCCGCGCAATTTCAGCGCGCAGGCGCGGCGAGGCATCGGCGTCGTTTCCAATGGGGGTGGCGGCAAGAACAATTCCCGCGTGCTGGCTTTCGTTCTGACCGGGGCGGTGCCCCTCGTGCTGTCCGGCATCCTGACCTGTGCTCATTCTGCTATTCTGCCACGCGCTCCGGTGCCGCGGCCGCCCGCCCGCGGCGCCGGGCCGGAACGTCACGCACACGCGCGGCACGGGCCGCCGCGGCCTCGCCACCACGCGGGCGCGCAGTTATCGATAGAATCCGCACGTGAGCGAAAAACTAAGCGAACCCATCGGGCGCCTCCCCCGCGAGTGCGCGGAGCGCTACGAAGACGAGCTGCGCGGCCGGCTCGGGCTGGCCCCGCGCGGATTAGAGTGGCTCACCCGCGGGGAAAAACGCCTGGGGTGGTGGATCACGGGAGCGGTCACGCTTATCGCCGCCCTCACGCGTTTCTTCCGCCTGGGGTTCCCCGACCGCCTCATGTTTGACGAAACCTACTACGTCAAGGGCGCGAATTCACTGCTGCGCCTGGGCTACGAGGTGGATTGGCAGGGCGGCACGGAATTCGATGCCGCTTTCGCCGCCGGCGACTTCTCCCACACTTCACCGGCCGGGGACTACGTGGTTCATCCCCCGCTCGGGAAATGGATTATGGCGGTAGGCCAGGCAATTTTCGGGGAAACCTCCCCCTTCGGCTGGCGTTTTATGGTGGCGCTGGCCGGCACCCTCGCGGTGGCGCTCCTCGTTCGCATCGCCCTGCGCCTCTTCCTCAACCCGTGGCTGGCCGGAGTGGCCGGCATCGCGATGGCCCTGGACGGCATGGGCATCACTCTTTCCCGCATCGGAATCCTCGATAATCTCCTCGCTTTCTTTGTATTGGCCGGATTCTGGGCCCTGCTGCGCGACCGCGATTGGACCCGGGAGCGCCTGGCCCACCGGGTAGCTTTCGGGCCGGTGCACGCGGACGGCCGCCCGGCCGCCTGGGGCCCGCGGGTGTGGTGGCGCCCCTGGATGCTGGCCACCGGAGTATTCCTGGGGCTGGCCTGCGGGGTGAAATGGTCCGGTATTTACGCCGTGGCGGTTTTCGGCCTGGTGGCTTTCGCCTGGGGTATGGCAGCCCGCCACGCGGTGGGCCTGCGCCTATGGGTAGGAGCCGCGGTTTTCCAGGAAGGCATCCCGGCTTTCGTGCATCTAGTTCCCACCGCGGCCGCCACCTATGTGGCCTCCTGGTTCTCCTGGTTCCGCGATAGCCGTTCCTGGGGGCACGGCTGGGCGGCGAGCGTACGCGAGAGCACCCCGGAGGCCCTCTCCTTCCCCTGGCTCCCCAATTCCTTCAACGACCTGGCGCACTACCACAGCCAAATGTGGGATTTCCACAACGGACTCTCCACCCCGCACACCTACCAATCCTCGGTCTGGCAGTGGTTCGTGCAATGGCGCCCGGTCTCCTTCTGGTGGCCCACCTCCGAAGAAATCGCCGGGCAATGCCCGAGCGGCGAGCGCTGCGTCCAAGCGGTCACCTCGGTGGGCAACCCGGTGGTGTGGTGGCTGGCGCTCCTCGCCCTGGTGGTGGTGCTCTGGGTGGCTTTCACCCGTTTCGACTGGCGCGCCTGGGCAATCCTCAGCGGCTACCTCGCCATGGCCGCGCCGTGGTCGCTGTACATGGACCGCACTATTTTCCAGTTCTACGCCGTTGCTTTCCTCCCCTTCGTGACCCTCGCCCTCACCTACGGCCTCGGCTATATCACCGGCGCGCTGGGCGCCCCGCACGCGCGCGGGAACGGAAGCGTGCGTGCTGATAGGTACGACGACGCAGCTTGGGGCCACGCGGACTTTATCCGCGATGAGCCACCTGGAATATGTGCCTATCCCGTGCGCTGGTGGCGATGCCTGATTAGCCGCCGCACGCTTGCGGCGTGCGGCGCCGTCGTCGTTCTTATTATTCTGGCGGCGCTGTTCTGGTACCCGATCTGGACCGGACAAACGGTTTCCTATGAGTTTTGGCGCCTGCATATGTGGCTGCCGTCGTGGATTTAGCGCGGCGGGCAATGCTCGCATTTTCGGACAACGTTCAGAAACTTTCCAGAATCGGCGGGCATGCTACCCGGTGTGACCGGACCACCGCGGCAGCCGTGGCGGGGCTAGGTGCGGAGTGAGGAAAGGACGTTTCACATGACAGATGAGTGGCGTAATGACTCGGGCGAACCGGGCGCGCAAGCAGGCGGCACGCAATCGAATAGCTACACGAATGCGTACCACTACCCCAGCGCTCCCTCCGCCGGGTACGCTTCCACCGCGGGCAGCGCCTCGGCCGGGGCTAGCGGCTCGAACACAAGTGGCGCCCCAGGCGCGAGCAGCGGCGCCGCGCACTACGGGTACGCTTCCACGCAGCCGCCCTATCCGGGCAGCTCAGCAGGGAACGGCTCAGGCGGGTACTCGGGAGGTTATTCCGGAAGCTATCCGGGCTCGTACCAGAGCGCCTCGCAAGGTTCCTATCAGAGCGCTTCGCAAGGCTCCTATCAGAGCGCATTTCCCGGGGCGTATCAGGGTGGGTACCAGGGCTCGTACCAGGGCTCCTACCAGCAACCTGGCTACGGGTACGGCTATGGCCCCCAATTCGGGACCGCGCCGGCACCGGTCAAGCGGCGTTCGAAGGGCACCACCGCCATTCTGGTCATTATCGGAATGGTGGTCGCGCTGCTCGTGGGCACCGGGGTGGGGTATTTCGGCCTGGCTCCGGAACCGCAGGCCAGCTCCCCTTCCGTCAAGGATCCTTTTAGTTTCCAATATAACGACGGCCTGACCTCGCCGAATGATGGACGCCAGCAGGGCGGGGCGGAACCGTATATGCCGATTCCGCGCGATTTCCCCACCCAGCTGCCGGGCGGTAACCACGGCGCGGACGGGCCTATTGACCGCGGCGAAAAGGTAAGCCCGGCCGGCGTGGCCATTATTAATGCGCGGATGGGCTCGGGCATGGGTGCCGGCAGTGGGATTGTGCTGACCGCCGACGGCCAGGTGCTCACGAATTACCACGTGGTTATGGGATCGGATGCCATCCAGGTGGAGATTCCGGCGGCCGGGAAAACCTACGCGGCCAGTGTTATTGGGCATGATGAGAAGCGCGACGTCGCCCTATTGCAACTCAAGGATGCTTCCGGGCTCACCCCGGCAAAAATTGCTAGTACCCCGGCCAAGCAGGGCGATAAGGTCAGCGCGGTGGGTAACGGGCGCGGGCAGGGCTATCTCACCGAGATTAAAGGTGAGGTAACCGGGCTGGGTATGGACGTGCGGGTGGCCACCGAAGACGGCCTGAGCTTTGACACCCTCAAGAATATGATCGTCACCGATGCCGATGTAGTGCCCGGATACTCGGGCGGGCCCATGATGAATGCCCAGGGTGAAGTGGTGGGGATGAATAGTGCCGCGTCGCAGGGCACCACCTCCGCGCAGGTGTACGGTTTCGCGATTCCCATCGAGCGGGCGCTGTCCATTGTGGAGCAGATCCGCGCCGGGAAGAGTGACGATAATGTGACCGTGGGTAAGAATGCCGCCCTCGGGATTACCGTGGGGCTCAGCGAGCAGGGCGGGGTGACTGTGCTGGCCGTCGGCCCGAATTCCGGGGCGGCCAAGGCCGGAGTTAAGGAAGGAGATACGATTCTCAGCCTGGATGGCCAATCGGTTTCCAGCCCGGCGCAGGTGGCTAAGCAGGTGCGCACCCACAAGGTTGGGGACACTATTACCCTGGAGATTTCGCGCGGCGGAGGCGCCCCGCAAACCATCGAGGTGACGCTGGGCGAATCACCGGTGAACTAGCGGGAGGTGGCGCGGCCGGAATACCAGAAGGGGACCTGAACAGCTTCAGCTGCACAGGTCCCCTTCGGTGTTCCACAGGGAGCGGCGTGCCGCTCCGGTACTTCAAGGCGCGGGGATCATTAGGCCCGCTGCCCTGGAGACTTTACTTCGAGGCGAGGCGGGCGCCTTCCACGAGCGTCTCAAGCTTCGCCCAGGCGATGGACGGGTAGATACGCCCACCCAGCCCGCAATCGGTCGAGGCGATCACGCGCTCGGGGCCCACCAGCGAGGTGAAATGCTCAATGCGCTGGGCCACCAGCTCGGGGTGTTCCACCACGTTCGTGGAGTGGGAAACAACGCCCGGGATGAGGACCTTATCCTCCGGCAGGGCAATATCTTCCCAAATCTTCCATTCGTGGGCGTGGCGCGCATTGCCCGCTTCGAAAGTCAGGCCGTGCGCCTTCACCTTCAAACACAGATCCACGATGTCGCGGAAGGGAATATCGGTGGTGTGCGGGCCGTGCCAGGAACCCCAGCACACGTGCAGGCGCACGAGTTCCGGATCGATGCCTTCCAGCGCGTAGTTGATCGCTTCAATACGGCGAGCCACCCAGGTGCGGTAATCGGCAACCGCCGGTTCCGGGTTGACCTGGTCCCAGCCTTCAGCCAGCGAGGGATCGTCAATCTGGACGGTCAGGCCGGCATCGGTGATGATCTTGTATTCCTCGTGGAGGGCATCGGCCATCGCGGTGAGGACTTCATCTTCCGACTTGTAATACGTATTGGAAATACGCGCCGCGGACCCGGGAGACAGCGCCGCGATGAACCCGGAAGAAGCATCAAGCCCGTTGGCCTTGAGTGCCTTGAGCGTAAGGTCGACGTCGCGCTGGGTTTGTTCGGCACCGATGTAGGTCACGGGGCCGGTGATGGTGGGCATGGCCACTTCCTGGCGCTTGGCCTGGTGGATTCCCGATTCCGGATCCGTGTAGGCATCCTTGAACCGCTGCCAGTCCCGGCGCTGGTCGAAGGGGACGAGCTCGACCGCTCCCCCGCCCGCGGTGGCAGCCGCGTGGAATTCGTTATCCGTGAATTCCAGCCCGCCCAGGCGCGAGAAGGAGTACCACCACCAGGAACCGTAATTGGTCACTTCGGTCATGACGTGACCGTATTCGCCGTCGTTAATAATATCGAGGCCGATCTCCTTCTGGCGCGCAACAACGCCGGCAACTTCGGCGTCGAGCTTTTCTTTGAATTCACCCTCGCTGATCTGGCCGTTCTGGTGCGCTTCGTTGGTGGCGCGCAGCGAATCGGTACGCGGGAGGGAGCCAACGTGGGTGGTCTTGATCTTCGTCATATTAATATCCTTTGTGCTGGGTGTGGTGATGGAGATCGGTCCGACTCAGCGTATCCCATCAACGATACGACGCCGCAGCGGCGGGTGCTCAGTGAGACGTAACGGACCGGGGCGAGATGTCCTCGCGCGCGGAATCGCCCGAAGGCCAAGTGGAATCCGCGCTAGCCCAGCATTCGCATTCGGGCGGCGGGCATCGTCATGGCAGAGCGAGGATCAGTGAGAACCATGGTGCATCCTTTCCGTCCGAATCGGGGCGCCGGGGCCGTGCCGCCGGCAGTGTTATCAGGTGATGCCCCGTGCGGGCACCCACCTCCAGTAGCCTAGAGGGAATTATTAAGCCACGTCAAACTATTGACCACTATATGAGATGAGGGTTATAAATCGAGGGTCTTGGCGCCGTATCGACCAGACGCGCATTATCCCGCTAAATACGGGGAGTGGACCCGGAATATCCCGGACCCACTCCCCGTGAAACGATGAAACAGTTGAGGATGAATTACCTAGTGGCAACCAACCTCGAAACTGTTGTCAGTGCCAGAGGCAGGTTCGCTTAGGCAAACTTGCGATACGCAACGAAGGCACCGCCGGCCAGGAGGAGCAGAGCAGCCCCACCCGCAGCAACACCGGCCTCAACACCGGAGTTGGCCAGCTTCTTACCTTCAGCCTTCTTGGCTTCGGCCTTCTTCTCAGCCTTAGGATCAGCCTTCTTATCGGCATCCTTCTTGGGCTCAGCCTTCGGGTCGGTCTTAGGATCGACCTTGTCGCCGTCCTTCTTGGGATCAACCTTGGGCTGCTCAGGCTTCGGCTGTTCCACCTGCGGCTTGTCGGTCTTGGGATCCTCGACCTTCACCCCCGGCGTCAGTTCCTTCAGGCGATCCTTCGCGGCAGCACACTTGTACATGTCGTAGTACTCGGTACCTTCAGCACAGAACCAAGTGACATCAAGTTCCGCGTCAGACTTCTTAAGATCGGCAATTTCCGCTTCAAGGGTCTTGCATGCGACGAAGTCGTAGTATTCGGTGCCTTCTGCGCACTTGTACTGCGCATCAAGCTGCTTATCTTCGAGGGCGACCTTGACACTGTCACCCTTCGGAGCTTCCGGCTTTGCTTCATCGCCAGCCGGAGCCGGCTGCACTGCATCTGCCTTCGCCTTCGCGAGAGCAGCTTCGGCATCGGCACACTTCGCCATATCGAAGTATTCCGTTCCCGGCGTGCAGAAATAATCAACGTTGAGCTGAGCGTCCTTTACAGGATCATCAGCAGGGGCAGCGTAAGCTACACCCCCCCCCGCGGCAAGCATGACACCGAAAGTGACACCGGCCGCAATCTTCTTCAACTGCATGTCTACTCCTAAATACGTATGGTCATGGCACCGTTCCCAGTGTTATACCGTGCAAGCTGATCCCATTTGCCAGCTGTGCACTCCACTGAGCACCTGCCACAACAGTCACAATACTTTATTGCGCTCTATCAATATACGGGAAGGATGAGATTATTGAAACTCTGTGCCGATCACCACACCGGATGTATACCCGGCTTATTTACGCGTCACATTAACGAGTCATTACTTCGATTTATCGGAATTTCCCCGAGCCTCGCCTCAAATACAGAATGGGCCCGGGTAAAAACCCGGACCCATTCAGCGTGAAACGATGAAACAGTTGAGGATGAATTACCTAGTGGCAACCAACCTCGAAACTGTTGTTAGCGCCAGAGGCAGGTTTGCTTAGGCAAACTTGCGGTAGGCAACGAAGGCGCCACCGGCCAGGAGGAGCAGAGCAGCCCCACCGGCAGCCGCACCGGCGTCAACACCGGAGTTGGCCAGCTTCTTACCTTCGGCCTTCTTGGCTTCCTTCTTGGGGTCAGCCTTCTTCTCAGCCTTGGGGTCGGCCTTCTTGTCGGCGTCCTTCTTGTCGCCGTCCTTCTTGGGCTCAGCCTTCGGGTCTGCCTTAGGATCGACCTTGTCGCCGTCCTTCTTCGGATCAACCTTGGGCTGCTCGGGCTTCGGGGTCTGGCCCTTCAGAGCGTCAAGAGCCTTCTGAGCATCCGCAACAGCCTTTTCGGCTGCCGCGCGCGCAGCGATCTTGTCGTTGAGGGTAACAACGCCAACCTCAAGCTCGGTCAGCTTAGCCTTGGCATTGGAGACGGCGATCTCGAGCTTTTCGAATTCGTCGGAGGCAGCCTTAATAGCAGCCGCCGCGGCATCAACCTTAGCCTTGGCAGCTTCGTAAGCCTTGGTAGCGGCCTCATCGGTCGGATTGGCATCGAAAGCCTTCTGAGCTTCCTTCAGCTCGGCAACAGCCTTGGCGTGGGCTTCTTCGGCGGGAACAACACCCGGGGAAGCGTCGAGCTTTTCTTCAGCGTAGCTGAGGGTGCCCTTCTGAATCTCGACGTACTTCTTCTGATCATCGAGCTGGGTCTGAAGTTCCTCAGCGGAGGGGAACTCAGCGAGCTTAGCCTTGGCCTCATCCAGGGCCTTCTGAGCCGCCGTGGTATCGGCAGCGGTCACCTGGGGTGCATCAGGCGCGGCAGGAGCAGCGTAAGCTACACCCCCCCCCCGCGGCGAGCATCACACCAAAGGTAGCGCCAGCCACAATCTTCTTCAACTGCATGTCTACTCCTATAAACGTATGTCCATGGCATGCCTACCCCAGAAGAGGCCTTTTACCGACCGATCCCATTCGCCAGCCGTGCACTCCACTGAGCACCTGCCACAACAGTCACAATACTTTATTGCGCTCTATTAATATACGGGAACGATGAGATTTTCGAAACTCTGTGACCATCGTCACTGTAGGTAGTTTAAGCTGCAATTCCGCGCCAAATTAACACGTACTGTTTGTTGAAGAGATGTAATTTACCAGGTAGAAGTGCATGAGCATGCATTAATATACCCGGTTCCCCAAAATCCAACCGAGTGACCATGGGTGTTAATACTGTGGCTATAGTGAAAATTGAGGCCTGTGTCACTCCACAAGCGCAAGATGTTTCACTATGCACGCCGATGGCCGCCAGCTACTCGCCAGAAAGGCGCCACAGCGGCAGGCGAACTACTCGCGGGCAGCGGCTCTCACCCGCGCCCCTTTCCATCACGCGCCCATAATTCCCCACCCGCGCACTCAAGGCGATAAGCTCAAGGCGCTATAAGCACATTCCTCACATATCGGGAAAGACCTCTATGTCCACGAATTCCACGCCGGCACCCGCCGAAACTCCAACACCCGGCACACCCGCGACCGCCGGCACACCAGCACCGGGCACCCACACCAAGTCCCACGCCGCCCACCTGCACCGCGACCTCCACAATCGCCATATCCAGATGATCGCGCTGGGCGGGGCCATCGGAACCGGCCTCTTTTACGGCTCGGCCTCCTCCATTAGCCTGGCCGGCCCGGCAATCCTCTTCGTGTACCTCATTGGCGGCTGCACGATCTACCTTGTTATGCGCGCCCTGGGTGAGATGAGCGTGCACGAGCCGGTCCCCGGCGCCTTCTCCCACTACGCCTACAAGTATTGGAGCCCGCGCGCCGGCTTCATCTCGGGCTGGAATTACTGGTTTAACTACATTTTCGTGGCAATGTCGGAGCTATCCGTCGTCGGCCTCTATATCAACTACTGGTTCCCGGCGGTCCCCACCTGGCTCACCGCGGCCTTCTGCCTGGTGTTTATCACGGCGGTGAACCTACTCGGGGTACGCGCCTTCGGCGAATTCGAATTCTGGTTCGCGCTGGTCAAAGTGGTGGCGATTATCGGCATGATCGTGCTGGGAATCCTGGTGCTCGTCGTCGGACTCCAAGAACCCCACCAGGTTCCGCCCGGAACCTCCTTCGCCGAGCTGGTTTTCCCCAATGGCCTCAAAGGGGCGACCTTCGCTTTCGTCGTCGTTATGTTTAGTTTTGGCGGCATCGAACTTATCGGCATCACCGCCGGGGAGGCGGACGACCCGCGCCGGTCGATCCCCCGCGCCATCAACCTGGTGATTCAGCGCATCCTCATTTTCTACGTGCTCTCGCTCGCCATTATTATGGCGGTCATCCCGTGGCGCTCCATCGACGGGCACGCCAGCCCCTTCGTCCAGATTTTCGATTCGGTGGGGATCACCTTCGCGGCCCATATCCTCAATTTTGTGGTGCTCACCGCGGCGCTTTCCGTCTACAATTCCGGCCTGTATTCCAACGGCCGCATGCTGTATTCCTTGGCGCAACAAGGGAATGCGCCGCGGATTTTCGCCACGCTCTCGCGCGCGGGCACGCCGTACGTGGGAATTTTGACATCCTCAGCCGTGACCGTGGTCGCGGTCATTGTGGTCTTCGCGTTCCCGAGTTTCGCTTTCGGGTACCTGCTGTCCATTGCCCTCATCGCCGGGATTATCAACTGGACGATGGTCATGATCACGCAGCTGAAATTCCGCGCCGCGCTCGGCCCGGAACGCGTGGCGGGCCTCAGCTACAAGCTGCCTGGCGGCCTCGCCTCAAGCATTTTCGTGCTGGTGGCGCTGGCGGCCTGCGTGGTCCTCATGCTGTTCCAAGACGCCTACCGCGTGGCCGTTTTCGTTGGCCCGGCCTGGCTGCTGCTCCTCACCATCGCCTACCAGGTGAAGGTTTCGCGTGAGAAGCGCCATGCGCGCGCGTAATCATTATTAAAGTACGACGACGACCGGGCCGGGATGCTTACATCCCGGCCCGGTGCATCTGGCCCACGGGAGATTGGGCCACCCGCGGCTGCTTGGGGCCGCGGGCGATCAGGAGAGCCAGCGGTCCGCCGCTCGGTCAGCCGCGCGGGTTACCGGCACCGGTGACCGGCGCGGCACAGCGCGGCGATCAGGGCTTAGAATTCGCCGTCGATGGGCGAATTGGCCACCACCTTGATATTGACGAATTCGTGAATACCCAGGTCGATGAGCTCGTGGCCGTAGCCGGAGTTCTTCACGCCGCCGAAGGGAATATCCGCCGCGACCGCGGTGGGATGGTTGAGATAGACCATCCCGGTATCCAGCCGCGCGGCTACCTTCTTGCCGAGTTCCAGATCCTCGGTAAAGACCGAGCCGCCCAGGCCGTAGGGCGAATCATTGGCCAGGGTAATCGCCTCTTCTTCGTCCTTGACCCGGTAAATCTGGGAGACCGGCCCGAAGAATTCCGTATAGCGGCACTTCGCGCCCGCGGGGATGTCCGTGAGGATAGTGGGCTGGAAGAAGTTGCCGTGCTCGGGTAGCTCAATTCCGGCTTCTTCCGCCTTGGCGCCCTCAGCAATAGCTTCCTCGAGCTGCTTGGCCAGATCGCGTTTCGCTGCCGCGGATGACAGCGGTGCCAGGGTGGTTTCCCGATCCATCGGGTCCCCGGCCTTGAGCTGCTTGACGCCCTCCCGGTACTTCGCCAGGAATTCCTCGTACACGGCATCCACCACGATCATGCGCTTGGAGGAGCAGCACACCTGCCCGGCATTCCAATGCCGGCCGGTCACCGCCCAGGCGACCGTCTTATCAATATCAGCATCCTCGAGCACGATAAAAGCATCGGCCCCGCCCAGTTCCAGCGTGGACTTCTTAATGTACTTGCCGGCCAGCTGCGCGATAGCCGCCCCGGCCACTTCCGAACCGGTAAGCGCCACCCCGCGCACCCGCGGATCGGCCAGCACAATTTCCGACTGGTCGTGGGAGAGGTAGAGATTCTGGAAGCAGCCTTCGGGCAGACCCGCTTCGCGGAAAATCTCCACGAAGGTAGCGGCCGACTCCGGAACAATGGATGCATGCTTGAGAATAAGGGTATTGCCGGCGAAAAGCTGCGGGGCAGCCACGCGGACAATCTGGTAGTAGGGGAAGTTCCACGGTTCCACCATGAAGAGCACCCCGAGCGGCTGGAAGAGCAGCTGCACGGAATCCTTCCCGTATTTATCCGAGGGGAGCGTGCGGGTGGCCAGATACTTTTCGCCATTGCGCACGTAGTCTTCAAACATCGCGATGCAGATATCGACTTCCGCTTCCGCTTCCCCGATCACCTTGCCCATTTCCTTGGTGATAATCGAGGCGTATTCAGTGCGGCGTTCGCGCAGCAGATCGGCAGCCTTCTGGAGCACCTGCGCGCGCTGTTCATACGATGTTTCCCGCCACGCCAGGAAGGCGTTATGGGCAACGTCTACTGCCTTCTTGACTTCCTCATCAGTGGCAGTGGGATATTCCTTGAGTGTTTCACCGGTGTACGGACTGACTGTCTTGTACGCCATTGTTCGACCTCCGCGTATCGGTGCGAGCAGACCCGCGGCCCGCCCGCGTAGTGGATATATTCGATGGGCTTCCCGGCGTATCCCGCGCGCCTGACCCCCTGCGCGAGCAGCGCTAATACAGGGACTTAGGGCCGGGTAGAGAGGCGACGGCGCTTCGCTACCCGCGGGAAGAGAGCACATATACGGTTATGAACGGAACGCGGAATCTCCCGCATTCCTACCTATCACTCTACCTATTTTTGGGCACATGTGAGGGGTTTCATATCTCTGGGTGAACATGGGAAAGCCCTGGGACCCCTGTCCCGGTGCTGCGTCGTCGTTCCCATGCGCCTGCGCACAAGCACCTGCCTCCCTGAGTCAACGCGCAGCCGTCCAGCGCACGCCCGTGCGGTGAGGCGCCCGCGCCGCAAGGTGCCCGCCATGCCCGCCGCCGGGGCGCGACCCCTAAACTAGGGGTATGAGTAATACTTTCCCCCAGGGGGCAGACGTGCCCTCGGAACACTCCTCGAATCCGCCCGAGCCCAGCGGCGCTCCCGCGCCTATGCCCGCACCTGCACCTGCACCTGCACCAATGCAAACGCCGGTGCCCGCGGTTCGCACCACCGCGCCGCTGGCGGCCCCGCTCGGCGTGCTGGCCGGGTCCATTATCGGTTTTATTGGCACGGCGCTGCATTTCTGGACTCTGCATATGAGCGCCGGCACCCAATCGGAAGATTTCGGCGTCAAGCTGTGGGAAACCGATACCAAGTCGGTGGCCATTTTCATCACCATCGGGCTGGCCCTGGGCGCGATTGGCGCCTTCGTGGGGCTGGTGCGCCAGGCACCCGCCGCCGTGCGGAAAACGTGGTCCTCGGGCGGCATCGTCGGCGCCGTTATCGTGGGGATTTACCTGGTTATTAATATCAAGCCCTCGGATGCGGATACCATCATTGCTTACGGGCAGGCCCAGGGCGTGGATGTGGATATTACGCCCGGTATTGGCTACTACCTGCTCGCGGTGGCCGCGGTGCTCATGTTGGGCTTCGGGATCTGGCAAATCGCCAAGACTCCGGCCACGGTAGCCAGCGCCGCGCAGCCCGGTACCGATGCCGGCGCCGCTGCGCAAGCGCCCTTCGCCAGCCAGAGCCCGCAGTTCCCGCCGCAGGATCCCGTTTTCCCGCCGGCCCCGCCCGCTGCGCCAGCAGCGGCGTCGTCGCCCGAAAATACGGACCGCGCAGAAAGCGCAGCGCCCGCGGAAACGCAGCCCGCGCCAGAACCGCGCGAGGGTGAAGAACCGCAAGACCCGCAGGCCCCACAAGCACCGCAGGACCCGCACAACTAGCGGCGCGTACGGTTACAGGCCCAGCTCGAAGAGGTCGTTGAGCACGGTGAGCACGCCTTCTTCCGCATTGGAGGGCGCCACGTAGCGGGCGGCCGCCACCACATCGGGCTGGGCATTCGCCATGGCGAAGCTGAAGCGGGCGTGCTCGAACATGGGGATGTCATTATTGAAATCCCCGAAGCACAGGGTTTGCGCCGGGCTGATGCCAAGGCTGGCCTGGAGGCCGGCCAGGCCGGTGCCTTTCGTGGCGGCGGAAGGATTGACATCCGTCCACAGCTGCCCGCTGCGCACCACATCCACGCCCGGCCCGAGGGTTTCCAGCAGCGGTATCACACGCCGGAGCGGGTCGGCGAAACTGAGCACCCCAATTTTGTAAATCCCCTCGGTATGGGGCATGAGGTCAGGGACGATCGCATTCGCGTGGTAGTAGGCGAGGGTTTCGTCCAGGAACGCGCTATCGCGGCGTTCGGCGTAAGCCTTCTCACCGCAGAGCACCGTGCCCACATCCTCGCCCGCCGCGCTGAGCTCGCGCACGATCTCCACCACCCGCGCGCTGGTTTCCCGCGGCAGGGTGGTGGTGGCCAGCGGCTCGCCGTCCCGGCGCACATTCGCCCCGTTCTCCGCGATAATCGGCATGCCTTCCACGTGGGCGGAAAACATATCCGCGAGGGTCTGGTACTGCCGCCCGGAGGCCGGGCAGAAAATAATGCCGCGCTCCCGCAGGCGCGCCACCAGCTCATTGCCGCGTTCCGGGAAAATCTTGCCCGGCAGGAGGAAGGTGCCATCCATATCAACGACGACGAGTTTCACGCTGGCGGCGGCCTCGCGCAGGAGGCTCAGATCGGTAGGTGCGGGCTCGGTAGGTGCGGGAGGCACGAAAAAACCTTTCTGGGTAGTACTGGGGTCAAGCGCCGTGCTTAGTTTTCCGTGGCGGGTACGCGGCGGGAACACCCGCGGCGCCCGCGCCGGTTGTTTAGTTTTCCGCGGCCGCGGCTTCCGTGCCGGCGCCGCTAGCTGCGCCAACACCGGCCAGCGCCACCACATCCGCGCGGCTGGCGGTATAGCCTTGCGCCCCGGAAGCCCCGGTGGCGATAGCGCCAAGCGCCGTGCCCCACCGGGCCGCGGTAGCCAGGGATTCACCCACCGCCAGGGCGGCCGCGAAAGCCCCCACAAAAGCATCGCCCGCGCCGGTGGTATCCACAACATCCACGTGGTGGGCGGGTAGTGCATCGGCCTTGACATCAGCATCGGGCAGGTAGGCGTCAATATACTGGCAGCCGTGGCTTCCCAGCGTCACCACGATGGAACCGCCGTAACGCAGGTGGAGCTGCTGGGCGCGGTCGGTCACCTTGGTCCCCAGGATGGTATCCGCCTCGGTTTCATTGACGATGAGCACGTCCACATTCTCCAGCAGGTGGCCCACCGGGGCGGCCGGGGCGGCATTGAGCACCGTGGTGGCCCCGCGCTTCTTCGCCTCCGCCAGGGCGGCCGCCACCGCGGGTTCGGGAATTTCCAGCTGGCAGACCACAATATCCCCCGCCTGCACCGCGGCGAGGCGCTCCACCACATTCTCCGGGGTATTCGCGGCGTTCGCACCGGCCACCACCACGATGGCATTTTCGCCATCCGCATCGGATTGGATCATGGCCTGCCCGGTGGGTTCACTCACCCGCAGCACGGCAGCCATATCAAGATTTTCTTCCGCGGCGAGCTCCGTGGCAACGGCATCTCCCACCGCATCGCGCCCGAGGGCGGCCACCATGGTGACGGGGATTCCCATGCGGGCCGCGGCAACCGCCTGGTTGAGGCCCTTCCCGCCCAGCGCGGTGTGGGAGCTGAGCGCGGAAATTGTTTCTCCCGGCTCCACAAAATTCTCCACCTTGAGGAAAGTATCGGAATTCATGCTTCCAACAACGAAAATGCGTGCCATGGATACACCCCGTTCTGTTTAGGCTCGTGCGCGGGCGACGGCGCCAATCGCGCGGCTCATCACCCTAATACTACCCGGAGCCGCTCCGGTTCCGGGCGCGCTCACCCAAAGGTGGTACGACGACGCGCGCGGCGCGCAGCGCTCGAGCTGGGCGGCAACGTCGCCCATATCCACGCCCACCGCGGCGAGTTCCTCGAAGACCCGGTGTGCCTGCC